>JACPPO010000120.1 GCA_016190945.1 Acidobacteriota bacterium
GAGGAGATCACCGACCTTTTCACTGATAAGTGGTTTGTCGTGTACTCGCGTTGAAAATCGTCGGCTTATTGCGTAAGAGGCTTGATGGTCATAACGGTCAGCTCCATGGGGTCGGACCGATCATTAACGACCGCTCCGATCTACACCAGGGTGCCTGAAGGAATCTAAGGAGCATTCGCAGCAGCCACTACACCACAGTTGTTCTTGCCGAGAGCAAAGAGCCGCTGCTCGCTCGCCCCGTTCCTGGACGCGGCCCCTGGCGTCAATCTGCACCTGCGCGATTCCCACCCGCAGCGGCAACGAACAAGTAACGGGAAATCGTTCTCGGTTAGACTATTCGACTGAGCCGATCGACAGCTCTCTGAGGAGTGTGGAGGACCCGATGAGCAGGATCATGTGTCTCGCGACGGCTATGGGCATCGTGTCGGTCGTCAACCTGTCGAGCATGCAAGAGACGACGCTGATACACCCGGGAGGGGGCGGCAGCCCGCACGTGCTCACTGAATGGACGATTGCTGGCGCCAACATCTCAATTGAATACGGCCGCCCGTATCTGAAGGGGCGCACCGTCGGTCGCGACATCGTGCCGTACGGCGAGGTCTGGCGTGTGGGCGCAGACGAGGCAACCACGCTGACGTCTGACAAGGCGCTCGTGTTCGGTAGCCTCACACTTCCAGCCGGCGCGCACACGCTCTGGATTTTGCCGACCGCGGACAAGTGGCAGCTGATCGTGAATAAGGAAACGGGGCAATTTGGAACCGACTACCGCGCCTCGGAGGACCTGGGCCGTCTGGACATGAAGGTCGAACAGCTCAGTACGCCAGCCGACCAACACACCATCTCGATCGACCCGCAACCAGGAGGCGGGATCCTGCGAATCGAGTTCGGCGCTGCGAAGGCCACCGTACCGTTCACAGTCCAGAAATAGGCGGACTCTCGCGGCGGTTCTCGCCTCGGTGTCCTTCGTGGCTCAGGGGATCGGCGTGAGCGGCGGTTTGCCGCCGAGCACGGCGATGAGGTTGCTCGCCGCGAGATCCGCCATGGCCGTGCGCGTTTCCGTGGTGGCGCTGCCGAGGTGGGGGGCGAGCACGACGTTCTCCAGCGACAGCAGGTCGGGATGGACTTCGGGTTCACGCTCGTAAACGTCGAGCGCGGCGCCGGCAATCAGCCGGCTGCGCAGCGCCCATGCCAGCGCCGTCTCATCGACAACTGGCCCGCGGGTGGTGTTGATCAGATATGCCGATCGCTTCATGCGCGCGAGTTCAGCCTGTCCGATAAGGTGGCGCGTCTCGGACGTCAGCGGCACGTGCAGCGACACGATGTCGGAGGTTGAGAGCAGCCGGTCCAGCGGCATGCCGCTTCCGGATCTGGACGAGTGCACGATGGTCATCCCGAAGGCGGACGCGCGCGCCGCGACCGCCCGGCCGATCCGTCCAAAGCCCACCACGCCAAGCTGCCGGCCGCGCAGCTGCATGCCGAGGAGCTGATCGAAGGCCCATCCCTTCCAGTTGCCGCGGCGGACCATGCGCTCACCCTCCCCAAGGCGTCGCGTGACGGCCAGGATCAAGGCCAGCGTGAAATCGGCCGTGGCGTCCGTCAGGACGTCTGGCGTGTTGGTGACGATAATGCCCCGCTCTCGCGCGGTAACGACATCGATGTTGTTGTAGCCGACCGCCACGTTCGCGATCACGCGAAGGTTGGTGCCGGCCTCAATCACGGATCGACTGACGGCGTCCGTGACCATCGACAGCAGCGCGTGCTTGCCGGCTACCCGCGCGACCAGATCGTCGTGCGGCATGACGCCCTTGCCGTCGAAACGATCGACGTCGCACGCCGCTTCGAGGCGCGTCATCACGGACAACGGCAGCCCGCGGGTCACGAGGATGGGGGGCTTAATGACCGTAAGCCTTGCAGTAGCCGCAGTGATTGCACATCACGGCGGGCTCGATGAGGCAGGGACCGTCCGTATCTACGCCAGCCGGGAGTGTGAACGTCCCGTGGCTGGCATGCGGCTGCACGACCGCCGCAGCCGGCGGCCGAGCGAACGCACCGGCGGACACGCCGCCCTGTCGGGCAACTGCCTCACGCACGAGTCTGCGCAACTCCTGATCGGTCATGCGATCACATCCACGGCGTCGATGATCCCCACCACCGCGGCGTCGACGGGCGCCAGCTTCCGGCCGAGCGCCTCGCCGGCCGCGCGGCCTTCCATCACGATCAGGACCCTCTCGTGCACGCCCGCGCCGAGCGCATCAACGGCCAGGAGCGCCGTGCCGCGCGGCCTGTCGTCGAGCGTCAGCGGCTGCACGAGGAGCAGCTTGGCGCCTTCGAACGTGGCGTGCTTCTGGGTGGCGACGACCGTGCCGACGACCCGGGCGATCTGCATCAGCCGAGATCCCAGCGATCCACGATGCCGACGATGCCTGCATCGGCGGGAACCTCCGTCGGATAGAACGGAAAGCTCGCTTCTTTCCCCCGCACGAAGAACACCGTTTCTCCGACCCCGGAGCCAACAGCGTCAACCGCCACGAGCGTTCGTCCGGCCGCTGAACCGTCGGCCGCCAGCGGCTGTAGCACCAGCAGCGTTAACCCCGCCAGGTTGTCGTCCTTTCGCGTGGCGACGATGTCGCCGATGATCCGGGCTAGCTGCACGCGGTTAATTACCCGCCGCGATGTCGACCGCGTCGACGATGCCGACAATCGCCGCGTCGACCGGACAGTCTTTCATGCCTGCCGCCATCCGGGCCGAGCTGCCGCTGACGACCAGGACCCTCTCGCCGACGCCTGCGTCGACGGTGTCGACCGCGACCAGGTAGGTACCTTCCGCCTTGCCATGGGGGTCCATGGGGCGAACCACGAGCAGCTTGTTGTTGACAAGCCGCGGGTCTTTTCGCGTGGCAACAACGGTCCCGACGATGCGGGCCAGGATCATCGGGCCGAGTACCTCGTTACGCCTTGCCGGCGGTGGCCTTGCCGATGGGCAACGTGTCTTCGAGGTTGGCGTGCGGGCGCGGGATGACGTGCACCGACACCAGTTCGCCCACCCGGCGCGCGGCCGCGGCGCCCGCGTCGGTGGCCGCCTTCACGGCCGCGACGTCGCCGCGCACGATAGCCGTCACGTAGCCGGCGCCGATCTTTTCCCAGCCGACGAGGGTGACTTTCGCCGCCTTGACCATGGCGTCGGCCGCCTCGATCATGGCAACCAGTCCCTTGGTCTCGACCATTCCCAACGCCTCTCCCATGTCGTTTCTCCGTTACCGCCCAACGCCCAACCTCGCAACTTCCAAAGTACTTGGGCGTTGGAGTCTTGGGAGTTCACTCTTTCAAGGTTTTGACGGCATCCGCGATGAGCGCCGTCAGTTCGCCGTATGTTAGCCGAATTTCTCCGTCCCTGCTCTCCTCCACCCCATCGGGCAGGCTTGCGCGCTGGGGGCCCCGGGCCTGCCGGAGCGCCAACGAGACATCGGGCACGAGACGCTGCGCCGGCGACTCCGGGGCCTCCAGCACCTGGCAGACCACCTGATCGGTGCCGGCCTCGGAAGGATCCCCGCAGAGCGGCGCCGGAGCCGGGGTGCCGTAGATGCCGCGCAGGCCCTGGAGCCGTTCGACCTCTTCGCGCGAGATCAGGTGCTCGCCGCCGAGCAGCCGTGCCACGAGGCTGATCTTGGCGAAGTGCTCGATCGTCTCCATCTTGTAGTACGCGCCCAGCACATCGCGGCCGCACGTCACCGCGCCATGATTGGCGAGCAGCATGCCGTCGTGCGCCTTGATGTACTTGCGCACCGCTTCAGGCAGCTCGCTCGTCGACGGCGTGCCGTAAGCGGCGATCGGAATGCTCCCAAGCGTGGCAATGACCTCGGCAAGCACGGCGCGGGTCAGCGGAATCCCCGCGACGGCAAAACCAGTGGCGTTGGGCGGGTGCGCATGCACGACCGCATTAACGTCGGGTCGGTTGCGGTAGATCTCGAGGTGCATCGGCAGCTCGGTCGACGGATCGCGCTCGCCCGCAAGCTTGTTGCCGTTGTAGTCGACGATCACCAGCATGTCCGGGGTCATGAAGCCTTTGCAGACGCTCTTGGGCGTGGTGATGAGACGGCGATCGTCGAGGCGCGCGCTGATGTTGCCGTCGCTCGAGGCGATGTACGCACGGGCGTAGAGCCGGCGCCCGGCTTCCACGATATCGGCACGAATCTGTTCCTCGATTCTCGTCATAAGTCGTAGGCAGCAGGGAGTAGGCCGCAGGCGGCGAGCCCGGCGCTGCTTACTTCCTGCCGCTAAATTTCGCCCTGCACTCCTCAGAGCAGAAGTACTGCGTGCTGCCGGCCGATGTAAGCGACAGCGCTGCGCGCGGCGACACGTGGGTACCGCACACCGGATCCCGCACAAGTTTCACGGCTGGAGCGTTTCCGTTGCGGTGTCCCGGCTGCGCTCCACGCGCGGCTTCGAAGACGCCATCCATAAGGCGCCAGAAGGCGCGCGCCACCAGGAGGAACAGCAGCGCCAGCAGGATGAACCGGAGCAATGATGCACCCACCTCAGCTGCCCGGTGTGGGAACGCCGCCAGCGTGTCCCGCCTTGATGCCTTCCAATGCGCGGCGAGCCGCCTGCCCTTCGAGACTGTCTGGTGCGAGCGCGACCACCTGCTTCCATGCCGCCTCGGCGCCGGCCAGATCCTGCTTGCCGAACGCCAGCACGATCCCCTGGTTCAGCATCGTCTTTGTATGGCGGGGATCGAGCTTCAACGATTGCTCGAACTGCCGCAACGCGCGATCGGTCTGTCCGGTGTAGTAATAGCTGATGCCAAGGTCGGTGCTCGCGTCCGGGTTTGCGAGATCGAGCCGGAGGCTCTCTTCGTACCACTTGATGGCGTCCGTGTACTGTTCGGCGTCGAAATACGTGTTTGCAAGCTGCACGGCCGCGCCGGCGTTCTTCGGATCGTTCTTGATCACGGTCAACAGGGACTGGACGCGCGCCTCGTCGAGCGGCGGCGCCTGCCGGGCATTGCCGGTCCCCTCGCCTGCCGGGGCAGCCGAGGTGGCCGCGGGCGGAGCCGCCGGGCGCAGGCCCGCCTGCTGCACGCCAATCACCCACCCGAGGATGATGCCGAAGCACATGCCGGCGACGGCAAACGCGATGGAATCCGGTCGCATTGAATTAAGTCGATCTTATTTCACCCTAGCGTCAGCTGGAACCACTCCACGAGAGACCGGACGAGATTGGGATCGCCCGACAGCAGGGACGTGCCATGCGCGGGCACGCTGGACCATCGCACCTCGCGAGGCCCCGGAGCGTCCCGCGCCAGCTCGCGGACCGATCTCGCCGCGTACGGATCGTGCAGACTCGCCATCAGCAGCGCGGGGCGCGCGCCGTACAGGCGCAGCGACGCGTCGATGCGAACGCCACGATAGTCGAGCGACGGCGAGACGAGCGCGATCGACCGCACGCTCGCATCAGCCGCGGCAGCGACAACCGCCAGGTTCGCGCCGAGCGAGGCGCCGGCCAGGCCTACAAAGCCTGGGCGAACATCAGCGGGACGAGAGGCAAGAAACGCGGACGCGGCACGGATATCCTCGTGCCACGCCAGCAACTCCTGCGGATCGGTGGGCAGCCTCAGGGCCGGAAGATCAATGGCGAGCGCATTGATGTTGGCGTCCACCAGGCGCTGCGCAAGATCCTGCCAATCATCTTTGGAGCGACCGAGCATCGGCACCAGGATGACGGCTGGCGCCGGCCGGTCGTGGGCTTCCATGAACAAGCCGGTCAACATGCGGCCGTCGGCGGCGCGGAAGGTCACCAGTCGACCGGCCGCGCCGGCGGCGCCCGGGATCGAGAGGGCGCAGACGATTCCGGACACGCCAAGACCCAATGCCCAATGCCGTAATCCGGAGCGTTGGGAGTCGCGGATTCGGGAGCCGGGAGTTGTCATGAGGCGGCCAGTACGTCGAGGAATTCGCGCACGCTCCGGGAGAGGCCCACGAAGACCGCGTGGCTGACGAGCGCGTGGCCGATGGACACCTCGTTCAGGTGAGGCAGCCGGCGAAACATCACCAGGTTGTCCAGGTCGAGGTCGTGACCCGCGTTCACGCCGAGACCGAGGGAATGCGCCAGCTCCGCCGCCCGCGCATACACCGCGAACGAGCGGCGCGCCTCTTCGTCTCCTCGCTCGAACGCCCGCGCGAACGGCTCGGTGTACAACTCGACGCGGTTGGCGCCGAGATCCGCAGCCCACCGGATCGACGTCTCATCAGGGTCGACGAACAGGCTGACGCGTATGCGCGCGGCGCGCAGCCGGCCGACCACGCGGGCGAGCGCCTTGCGAGGCGTATCGGCCGCCCATCCAGCCTGGCTTGTGATCTCGGCTGGCCGCACGGGAACCAGCGTGCACTGATCCGGCTGCACGGCGTGGACCAGTTCGAGCAGATCGGGACGCGGATCCCCTTCAATGTTGTATTCCACGCGGGCCCCCATCGTGGAGAGACAGCCGGCGATGTCATGGACGTCGGCGGCCGTGATGTGCCGGGCGTCGGCGCGCGGGTGCACGGTGATGCCGTGGGCACCCGCCGAGGTACAAACCTGTACGGCTTCACACACGGAGGGAACACGCCCCCCTCGCGAGTTCCGGATCGTGGCGACCTTGTTGACGTTAACGGATAACCTGATCACATCAAACCCCGAAGTCTAAACCCCAAAATCCCACGCAAACAGCCCCGGGACTTGGGATTTGGTCATTGGGATCGTACGTGTTCCTTAACAGCGTCGATGATCTCCCGTCCCCACCGCTGAATCTCGCCTTCATCGCGCCCTTCGAGCATCACGCGCAGTAGCGGCTCGGTGCCGGAATAGCGGACGAGCAACCGTCCGTTGCCGGCCAGCCTGGACTCTACGGACGCCAGCACCGCGGCCACCTCCGGAATCGTCTTCAGGTCGACCCTGCGCTCAACGCGGACGTTCAACAGCACCTGCGGATAAGTCGTCAGCTCGGACGCCAGGTCCCCGAGCTCGCGTCCGGTCGCCGCCATCGTCCGCAGCACGTTGAGCGAAGTGGCCATGCCATCTCCGGTGAACAGGTATTCCGAAAAAATCACGTGGCCGGACTGCTCGCCGCCGAGAGACAAGCCGCGCTTCACCATTTCTTCCAAGACGTACTTGTCGCCCACGGAGCATCGGACTGTATCGATACCCGCCTCGCGCAATGCGTTTTCGAGCCCGATGTTGCTCATCACGGTCGCCACGACGGCGTTGCCCTTCAAGCGGCCTTCGGCCTTCATCTGCTTGGCGCACATCAGCATGACGGCGTCGCCATCGACGAGGTGGCCGGAGGCGTCGACGAAGATGGCGCGATCGCCGTCGCCGTCATACGCGATTCCGAGGCGGTATTCCCCCTCGACGACCGTTCGTGCGAGCAGATTGGGCGCCGTCGAACCGCTGCGCAGATTGATGTTTCGTCCATCCGGCTCGCAGCCAATGCACCGCGCGTCGAACCCGAGCTCCCCGAAAAGCCTCGGCGCGACCGTCGCGGTCGCGCCATTGGCACAGTCAACCACAATGCGCACGGACCTGTTCCGGTCGTCCGGTTGAAGAATCCGGAACAGATGGGAGAGGTACTCCGATCGGTAATCGACTTGTTCGACCACGGTCCGGCTGAAGCCGGACACTACGTCAACATCCGGGTCGGCGACGATTGACTCAACCTGCTCCTCGAGCCGCTCCGTGAATTTCTCGCCCGTCCCTGAGAACACCTTGATACCGTTGTCCTCGAACGGATTGTGCGACGCGGAGATCACGACGCCGGCCGTGTAACCCATCGGCGGCGTGAGGTAGGCGATCGCCGGGGTTGGCATGACACCAGCGCTCGTGAGCTCGGCGCCCTGGCTCTGGATACCAACCGCGAGCTCGCGCTCGATCCACGAGCCTGATTCACGCGTGTCTCGCCCGGCGAGAAAACGGATGCCTTCATCGCCGTGGCGCAACGCGCGCACCAGGGCGGCGCCGAGCCGTCGGATCGTCGGAGCATCGAGTGGGTACTGACCCGCCTTGCCGCGAATCCCGTCGGTGCCAAACAACCGGCCCATCCCGGTCCTATCGAATCCGGACTCGCACGACCGGAGGTTCTACGCGTATGACACCGACGCGCGCGGGCGGCGTCACGCGTACCGGAAGTTGGAAGAGGCCTGCCTGAAGCCCTTGGGTGTCGACGGAGGCTTCAAAGTCCTGGATGGTCGACGAGCGCGATTCGCGGGGACCGCGAACGAACACGGTGACTTCGCCAGGCAAGATTTCCGCGGATCCGCCGCCACGCGCACGGACCGGAATCCCCGCCGTGGCCCATTCCACCGGCGCGGCCGTCACGTTGACCGTGACCTGCGCGCTTGTGGGTGATTGCAGCCGCACGGAAGGATCGGCGACGCCGATGTTGACCGACTCCGTCACCGGCCCGGTCGCGCCGGCAACCGAAACCGACTCCGTCATCGCCGCGGTCAGCCTTGCAACGGCGCTGGAAGGGCCGACAACCTCCACCGTGGCGGGATCTGCCATGACCGTGCCAACCAGGTATCCGTCGCCGGGTTCCCCTTCCACCCCAGGGACGACCGGGACGATTTTCGTGGCTGCGGGCTCGAATGCGATCGAGACGCTGGACGGGGCAATCTGCACAACGTCGATACCAAACGGCGCTCGGACATCGGCGCCTGTCAAGGGAAAGAGGCGCTGCCCGGGTCGCGCCGTTCGAAGGTCGAGGACGGCAACCAGCTCGCCAGTCGCCACCCGGCTCAGGGCGCCGGACGATCCGCGGACCCGTACGTCCACGACGGTTGGCGGGTCTCCCACCAGCTCAAGCCGCGCGGGCAGGTTGGTGAACTCAAGCGGGATCCGCAGTGCACGCTCAACGATCTGCTCCCCCGACACGAGGAGCCAAATAAGCGCCGCCAATACAATGGACAGGAACTTCAGACCGATATGGCGAAAGCCCGGGTACGCCATTCAGGTCAGCGAGCTCCGCGCTTCCACGCGCGGAAGGTGGGCCCGCCGCCGTCGTCCCATGAGCGACCGCAGCCTGGTGCGCAGCGCTTCCGGAGAGATGCCGCGCTGGAGGTGGCCTTCGAGGACGAGCGAGATGCTGCCCGTTTCCTCCGAGACGACTATCGCGACCGCGTCATTTTCTTCGGTCAGGCCGAGCGCGGCGCGATGCCGCGTCCCCAGTCCGCGGCTGACGCGCGGGTTTACCGAGAGCGGCAGAAAGCAGGCCGCAGCCGCGACGCGGTCGCCCTGGATGATGGCCGCGCCATCGTGCAGCGGCGATCCGGGTTGAAAGATGCTCGTCATCAGGTCGTAGGTGACCATCGCGTCCAGCGGGATGCCCCCTTCGATGTAATTGCGCAGACCGATCTGCCGCTCAATCACGACGATCGCGCCGGTGCGGCGGGAGGCGAAATTCGCGGCGGTCACCACGAGCTCCTCGATCGTTTCGTCGGTGCTCTGCGCCCGCTCGAAATACCGGAAGAACGGCGCACGGCCGAAATGTGCCAGTGCGCGACGGATGTCTGTTTGAAACAAGACGATGATGGCGAACACGACGTACGCGGCGAGATTCCGGATCACCCAATTGACCGTCTCGAGCTCGAGCCACCGCGACAGGAAGAACAGCCCGATGATAAAGCCACCGCTGAGCGCCATCTGCACGGCCCGTGTTCCGCGGATGAGCAACAGCAGCTCGTAGATCAGGACCGAAACGATGGCGATGTCGAGAAGGTCCCACCAGGCAATCGTCGGGCGCCGGAGAAGCTCAGCCAGCCAGGTCACGGGTCTGTTCACGAATGATATCGCCGAATCTCTTCAGCCACGTGGACCACCTGCAGCATTTCGCGTACGGCGTGAACCCGGACGATGTGTGCGCCTGCAAGAACGGCGGACGCCACGGCCGCCGCCGTCGCCCAATCGCGATCCGA
>JACPPO010000127.1 GCA_016190945.1 Acidobacteriota bacterium
GTCGTACCCGGCATCGATGACCGCCCACGCCTACTTCACTACCTCGACCTTGCAGTTGAAGAAATCCACCATGTCTGGGTGATCGGCGTAGAGGATCACCATCTTGGCGGCGCGCCGCGTCTTGCCGCCTGACTTGATGACGCCGGCAAACGCGTCGAAGCCCTTCATGAACGACACGGGCCCCGAAGCCGTGCCGCCGCCCGCGAGCAGTTCCTTCGACGAGCGGATGGCCGACAGGTTGCTGCCCGTGCCGGAGCCGAACTTGAAGAGCATCCCCTCGGTCCTGGCGAGCATCAGGATCGAGTCCATGGTGTCCTGCACGGCATTGATGAAGCACGCCGAGCACTGCGGCGCCTTCTCGAAGCCGCAGTTGAACCAAACGGGACTGTTGAACGCCGCCTTCTGGTACACGAGCAGGTGCTTCAACTCCGCGGAAAACGACAGCAGCACGTCTTCGCTGGCAAAATACCTCTGCTCGCGCGCCCAGTGCGTGATCGTGTCGACCACGCGGCCGACGAGCTGCTTCACGCTGCGTTCGCGATCGGGCGTCCCGAGCTGACCGCGGAAGTACTTGGAGACGACGATGTTGGTGGCCTGCTGGGACCAGAACTTGGGGATCTCGACGTCGCGCTGCTCGAAGACGACCTTGCCCTTTTCGTTCCCGATCACGGCCGAGCGGATCTCCCATTCGACCTCGTCGAACGGATCGACGCCAGGCAGCGTGAAATAGCGCGGGAACTCCAACCCCGGTGCGGCATCCCCGTTCGACTCGGCGGTCTTGCGCCCACGAGACGACTCGGGGTGAACCGGCGACGCGGGTGTCGCTCCTGCCGTCTCCGCCTGCTGGGCGGACACGGCAGCTTCGCGGGCAGGCCCTCTCTCCATGACTCCTCCGAACGACGAATGCACCCACCCCGGCGGGCATTCGCGACTCTTCATCTTAAAAGGTGCGCTCTAGACGACCTGAAGGAATTCGTCTCGGCCTGGAGCTGGGAGGTCCGGCTTCGCCTCTTCAAGCGCGAGCGCAAATATGCGCTTCAGCAATCGGCTTTGTCAATACAAAACCACAACATGTAGCGCCTACCCGTTAGGGCAAGCGCAATATCTATTGTGTCATATCGGCGTCAAGCGCTCTGAACCCCAGCTCCTGCCACCAGGCATCCGGCGCCAGGCACCGCGAATGAAGCGACGTAGGTGGTAGGAGGGATGGTTGGGTAACGGCACGGCTGTCTCGAGTGGAAGGTGGTTAGCTGGACGGACACGGCGTTCCGTTGAGGGCCGGACGTTGCCGCGCTATCGGCTGACAAGTTCCGCGGCAAGCGTGGCGGCCTTGTCCGCGAGTGTGGCGGCAAACATGAGGTTCCGCTCCTTCAGCGCCTGCTCCGCCTGCGTGCTAAACCGCTTTGACTGCTCGTACTGCGCGCGCCCCTGAACGCTCAGCCGGCTGTAATCCACCCGGTTGATGTCGCGTGCGGCCCGCGCGAGCGTGTCGCGCACGGTGCGCTCGTTGGCGGCATTGGTGGGCGACGCCGCCCGCAGATCGCGCGGCCCGGCCGGCGGCGCAGGTGGTACGGAGGCAGCTGGAGGGGTCGCAGGCTGAGGTCTGGATTCGGTCGCGGGCCGCGGGGGCGTCCGCGGAGGCGCGGCGGCCGCGGGCGGCGTGTCCGCATCCGAGGCGGCTGCGGGAACTGCCAGCTCCTCAACGGGCGCCAGTACCCGCTGCGGCGGTTCGGGCACCTGAAGCGGTGGCCCGTCCGGCACCGTTTCCGCGCGCGCTTTGGCGCACGCACTCGCGCCGAGCGCGAGCAACACAAATCCCAAACCCCAAACCCCAACCCCCACACACGACCTCCCAAACCGGCGTTTCCGACGGCCCGACTCACCCGTTGGGATTTGGGATTCGGTCATTGGGATTTGTTACGTCTCGTTCGCCCGCGGCAATAGGATGCGAAACGTCGTGCCGCTTCCCGGCGTCGACTGCACCTCGATCTCCCCGTCGTGCATCTGGACGATCCGGTAGACCATCGAGAGGCCGATTCCGGTCCCATGATCCTTCGTCGTGTAGTACAGGTCAAAGATCTTTCCAAGGTGCTCGGGGCGGATGCCGATGCCCGTGTCCTCAATCCGCGCCTCCACGCTGTTGTGCGGCGCCGGCGCGCACACGAGCCGGAGCGTCCCACCGTTCGGCATCGCCTGGCATGCGTTGATGGCCAGGTTGAGAAAGGCCTGGCGGAGCATCGCCGCGTCTCCGTTCACCGTCGGCAGCGCCCCAGGCGCATCAACGACCACCCTGACGCTGTTGGCGCGCGCCTCGGGTTCGATCACCGGCAGAATCTCCTCGAACAGCGTCTTCAGACTGACGGGCTGCAGCCGCAGATCTTCGGGCCTCGTGAACTTCAGGAAGCCCTGGACCACCTCGTCCAGCCGGCGGATCTCGCCTTCGATGATCTCGACGTGCTCGAGGGCTCCTTGAACGGCGGGCGCGACCGCGGCTTCGCGCCCGGCATGGGCGAGACCGATTATGGCGCCGGATACGGCCACCGGTTCCGGCTGCGGCGCGGCCGCCAGCGCGCCGCCGCGGATTTTCGTTCGCAGCAGCTCGAGGTGGATGATCATCGCGTTGAGCGGGTTTTTCACCTCGTGGGCAATGCCGGCCGTCAACCTGCCGAGCGCGACCAGTTTGCGCGAGTAGGCAATTGTCGACTGCACGCGCGAGAGATACGCAAGGTTCCGCGACACCAGGAGCACTCCAACCAGCCCGTGGTCGGTCGCCTCGATGGCATGCGTCATCAACAACACCTCGTCGTCGAGTCGCACCTGGACCGGTCCGTGCGACTTCCGGGTAGCGAGCGTCTCCTCGACGATCGTGCGGTACGGGTGAGCGTCGGGCAGCAGCGCGTGAATGGGGCGGCCGATCGCCTCCGCTGCAAGCGCGGGTCGCATGCTCGGATTGCTGAACAACAGTTCCCCCGACGGATTGAACAGCGCCACGGCGTCCTCGAGGTGCTCCACCGCCGACTGCAGGCGGGCTTTCTGCCCGGCCAGCGCGTCCCGGTCCGCGGAGAGCTGCTGGCTCACGGTGTTGAAGAACGCGCCCAGCTCGCCGAATTCGTCGTCGGGCGGCAGGTCGAGCGTGACGCCGACCTCGCCCTTGCCGAGCCGCGTGAGCCCGCTGCGGATCACGTGAATCGGCCGCAGCAGGAGTTGCGCCAGCAGCGCCGCGACGAACACCGCCACGCCTACCGCAACGGCGGCGGTGACGAGCGCCGGGCGCAGCGACGCGTTCAACTCCTGCCGCATCAGGAGCGTCGAAACGCCGATGCGGATCGATCCGAACGCCTCGTCACCGAGCGTCATCGGCTGGCGCACCTCGAGCGTGCGGCCTTCCTCCGAATAGATGACGCGGAGCTGCTGGACGGGACTCTGCTCGAGGAGCGCCGCCAGGTCCGCGCGATCATCAAGCGACAAGCCCACTCGGGTCGTGTCGCTGCTGGCGACGACCGTGCCGAGCGTATCGAGGATAGACGCGCCGGTGACGCTCTCGCCGTAAATGGTGGATTCAAGGATAGCGCGCAGGCCGGGATCGGCGCGCAACGCCGCGTAGGGCTCGGGGCTGCCCGTCACGACCTCGCGCGCGCGGTGGAAGATGGCGTTCGACAAGAGCTGGCCGCGAGCGTAGCTCTCGTGCAGGACGACCCCGGCGAGTCGGGTCACGTAGAGGCCACTCAGCGCCACGACCGCGACGCCGACGATCGCCGTCACGCCGGCGATCTGCTTGCCTCTGATGCCGAGGCGCATCAGGACTCCGTCAGGGCCTTCCCCGGAACCTTGGCTCGGAGCCTGTTTAGCTTGTTATGCAACGTCTTGAGGCTGATGCCGAGTATTTCCGCGGCGCGCGTCTTGTTGTCGCGCGTGTGCTCGAGCGTCATCAGGATCAGGCGCCGCTCCGCCTCCTCCACCGTCGTTCCCGGCTGCAGCGAGATCGTCGGCTTGACCACATCGGGGGAGTCGATGACGAGCGGCGGAAAATGCTTCGGCTCGATAAACTCGCCGGAGCTCAGGATGACGGCACGCTCGATGACGTTGCGAAGTTCGCGGACGTTGCCCGGCCAGTTGTACTGCTCGAGGATGCGCATCGCCGTGGCGTCGACGGCCGACACCGATTTGCTGTTTCGCGCGTTGAACTCGGCCAGGAAGGACTGGATCAGCAGCGAGAGG
Source organism: Acidobacteriota bacterium (assembly GCA_016190945.1). Classification (GTDB taxonomy): domain Bacteria; phylum Acidobacteriota; class Vicinamibacteria; order Vicinamibacterales; family UBA2999; genus JACPPO01. The sequence goes on from JACPPO010000127.1 coordinate 4,219, forward strand.
TCTTCCTTTCGCTGCCGCAGCGGCGGCAGCTCGATCGCGAAGACGTTCAGCCGGTAATACAGGTCCTCACGAAGCCCGCCACTCTTCATCGCCTCGAACGGATTGGCGTTGGTGGCCGCGATGACCCGCACGTCGACGCTTTGTTCCGCCCGCCCGCCCAGCCGCCGGAACTTGCGCTCCTGGAGGACGCGCAGCAGCTTCACCTGCGTCGCCGGAGTCATCTCGGCGATTTCATCGAGGAACAGCGTCCCGCGGTCGGCCAGCTCGAAACAGCCCTCGCGCCGATCCGAGGCGCCGGTGAAGGCGCCCTTCTCGTGGCCGAAAATCTCGCTCTCGAGAAGCGTCTCCGGGATTGCGGCGCAGTTGATCGGAACAAACGGCAGCTGCGCGCGCGGCGATAGTTGATGGATCGTCTGCGCGACGAGCTCCTTGCCGGTTCCTGACTCTCCCCAGATCAGCACCGACGCCGAGGTCGGCGCGGCCTGTTCGACGACCTGGTAGACTTTGCGCATCTGCGCGCTGTTGCCGATCATCCGGCCGAACGTGCCGTGATCGCGAAGCTGGCGCCGCAGCACCTTCACTTCGCGGCGGGTGTCCTGGCGCTCCACGATCTTGTCGAGCAGGATCTTCAGCCGCTGCGGCTCGATCGGCTTGGTGAGATAGTCGTACGCGCCTTCTTTGATCGCCTCGACGGCCGTCTCCACCGTGCCTTGCGCGGTGAGGATGACAACGGTCAGATCGCCACCCTCGTCCTTGAGCGAGCGTAGGAGATCCAGGCCGCCCATACGCGGCATGACGAGGTCACTGATGATAATGGAGGGCCGGAAGGCGGTGATACGTTGGAGCGCTTCTTCGCCGTCAGAGGCGGCCTCCGTGGTAAACCCCCACGTCCGCACGAGCTCGGTGAGCCCGAGCCGTGTGGTCGGGTCGTCTTCAACGACCAGGACGCGGTCGCGAGAGGTCGTGGACGTCATACGGGGTCGCCGCGCGGAAGAGGTGCGTGGCGCCTCGACCCGATGTTAGCCTGTCGTTTTTCCACGGTCCAGCACCTCGATGACATCAGACGGCGCTAACCCCCGGATTGTGGCGATAGTCGAGATCCTCCTCTGTTCCAGCGTTCCCACCCAGCTGCTGATCGGCTCGCTGCTCCGCCTGGCGGGATGGCTGCCGCTCGATGAGGCGGGGCAACTCTCGCTCCCCTTCGTGCTGACGCTTTCGGTTGCCGACACGCTGCTCTTAATCGGCTTGATGGTCGTGGTGACGCGCGCGCATGGTGAGCGCGTCGTGGATCTGTGGCTTGGCCGCCGGCCGTCCAAGCCCGAGGCGGTGTATGGCGCGCTCCTCATCCCCGTCGTGTTTTTCCTGGTTGTGGTGCTGATGAACCTGCTGAGGACCGTGGCGCCGTGGCTGCACAACGTGCCGACCAATCCACTGGAGCGACTGGCCGGCACCCCGGCGCAGGCGGCGATGTTCGCGGTCGTCACAATCCTCTCGGGCGGCGTGCGCGAAGAGCTGCAGCGCGCGTTCCTGCTCCGCCGCTTCCAACGGCACCTCGGTGGCACTGGCGTCGGCGTGGTGGTCCTCAGCATCGCCTTCGGCCTCGGCCACCTCGTCCAGGGGTGGGATGCGGCGATCACCACCGGCCTGTTGGGCGCGTTCTGGGCGGTGCTCTATCTGCGCCGGCGGAGCGCGATGGCGCCGCTCGTGAGCCACGCCGGGTTCAACGCGCTGGAGGTGTTGCGGGTGGCGATATGGGGCGCGTGATTTCCGCGCGGCTGCGGACATCGTGCATCCATTGCGCGACGGTCGAGGCGCGACGCTCGGCGCCGGCGCGCTCCCGCGCGACCGGCTCCGCTTGGGTGAAAGGGATCAATATCCCGTCGCGCGTGAACTCATCGGGGTGAATGCGGTAGTACCGCGCGACCTCTTCCTCGGTGATCTGCACGGTCGCTCCGAAGCGCTGATTGAGGTAGGCCTGGATCCGGAGGTTGTCACGCGCGATATCCCGGATGCGGACCTCGTCAACGCCCGTGGATTCCATCATGGCGGCGAGACCTGAACCGACGCGCACCGTCAGCGCGGCTGTCTCGCGAGCGACGTCGGCTGGCGCTGGCTCCGGAGGCGCGAAGCGTGCAACTTCAGCCAGCACCAGTTGCCGATCGATCAGCCCCTCAATCGCCGCAGTCTCGTCGGCGCCCGCCGGCCCCTCCACGACACCGAGGGCCACGGCGGCCTTCAGGTCAGTCAGGCTGATGACCTCGCCGTTCACGCGCGCGACGATGCGATCCAGCAGCTGCTGAGCCCCAAGCGGGCACACCGCCACAACAATGAGGGCCACGGAGGCACGGAGACACGGAGACACTTTAAACAGTCTCTCGTAGGTTAAAGGTCGAAAGTCAAAAGACAAGTTTCTGAGTAGGACATGATTTGACCTTTGACGTTCGACCTACGCGTTTCCGGTTAGAAGGCCTGGCCCAGCGAGATATGCAGGACGCTGCGCCGTTCAAGGCGGCCCGGCGCCAGCTCGCGGCGATCGAGCTTGAACCCGAGATCGATGCGAATCGGCCCGACGGGCGACTGGTAGCGCAGCCCGACGCCCGCGGCCGCGCGCAGCTGGCCGAGATCGAGATCGCTGGCGCGCGGAAACACGTTGCCCGCATCGATGAATCCGACAGCGCCGAAGCCGCCGATCGCGGCGGCCCGGAGCTCGGCGTTGAGCACGATCAGTCCGTTGCCGCCCGTTGGGAAGCCCGTGGGGCTGATGGTGGCGTCGGTGCCGAGCCGATCGAGCGAGAACCCCCGCACTGTCGTGTCACCGCCGGCAAAGAACCGTTCGCTGGCGGGCAGGTCCTGCACGACGTCCACGATCGAGCCGCCGCCGGCTGCGGGAAGCGGTTCGCCGCCGGGACTAAGGCGCACCACCGCACGCCGGAAGCCATGGGCGGTGCCCACACGTGCGCCGACCGCCAGAACGGTGCGCCGCGCCGCCGGCACGCGGTAAAACCCGAATCCCTGCAGGAACGTCTTGGTGAACCCGACCTCCGAACCCACCGCGCGTGCCGCAAGCTCGCTGTCCGCGATCAGAAAGACGCCGGCGTCGGGGTCGATGACGTCGTTGCGCGTGTCCCGGATTGCCGACACCGAGAACTTCGAGACCCGGACCTGCGGGAAGACGCGGTCGATGAGCGGCTTTTCGGCATCGGTAAACCGTTCGTCAAACAGCCTGGTGTGTTCGTAGGAGTACCGCGTTGCCAGGCTGTAGCGCCGACCGAGGCGCAGGCCCATCTCGGCGCGGACCTCCCGTGTGATGAAGTTGAAGCTCGACCGAATCGCCTGGTCCAGAATGCCGGTCACCAGCACATCGGCCGGCGTGCTGAAGACCTTCGGCTCGCGGTACGTCGCGTAGACGCGATACTCGTTGAACCCGTAGCCGCCTCCTTCCGCCGGGCGCTCAAAGCGGGTGCCGCTGTCGGACAGCACGATGTCGCGCGAACGGAGGCTGACGCGTGTAAACAGATTCACCGCGCGATTCTTGCCCCAGAGATTGCGACGGCCCACTTCGAAGAACCCGCGAGGCGCCACCTCGAAGCGCTCCTCGGCCTGACCGCCTTCGCCCGTCGGCCGCAGGCGCGTGCCCCCCTCGACGCCGCCGCCATAGCCGATCGTTGTCGGCGCCGCCTCCTCCAACTGGACGAGTACGTCGCGGCGCGGTTCGCCGCCGTGACGCAACTCGTCGACCACGACGCGCCGGAACAGTCCCAGCGCCGCCAGGCGTTGTTGGGTTTCGATCCGCGCCGAGTACCCAAGCGGCTGGCCTGGCTTCAGCAGCACTTCGCGCTCGATGATCTCGGTGCTCGTGCGCTGGTTGCCGACGATGATCACGTGATCGACGATGACCTGCAGGCCTTCGCTGATCGCGAAGCGGATATCCGCGCGGGTGCCGTTCTCGACAAATGACACCGCGGGATCGATGACCACGCTCTCGTACCCGCGGTTGCGATACTCGAGATCGATGCGATCCCGGTCGGAGGTGACGTCGATCTCTGAAAACGGACGGTTGGGCGCCATGGTCATCAGCGCCCGAAGCTGCCCCTCGGTAAACACCGTGCTGCCGTCGAACGCGATGGACCCGACGAGCGTCCGAGGTCCTTCGGTGACCGTGAACCGGACGTCCACGCGGCGAACGCTCCCGGGCCCATCCTCGCCGTCACGCGGCAGCGGGGTCACCGCGATCTGCACGGCGGCGCGGGTAAACCCGCGGGCGCGATAGGCCTGGCGGATCGCGGCGGCTCCAGCGCCCGCCGCGGCCTGGACATAGGGTTCACCTCGCTCGACTTGCAGAAGCTCAAGGAGACCGGCCGTCGGCGCGGCTGTGTTGCCGTTGATGGTGACGGTCTCCACGACGTACCGCGATCCGCGGGTGACACTGAAGGCGATCGTCAGCTCACCCTCGCGCTCGGTCCTCGTGTAGGTAACCGCCGCGTCGCGGTACCCGCGCGCATGGAGGTACTCCTCGATCGCGAAACTCGCGTCCTCGAGGAGGTCTTCGTCGGCGGATCCCTCCCTCCGCACCGGCACAAGGCGTTCGCGGTCGGCTTCGGGCACGGGATCCCCGCCAAACACCACGGAAACCAGCGGTCCCCGATCGACGGTCATTCGGACGGTGGCGGTGCCGTCGGGCTCGAAAGACGAGGTGTGCACGGCCCGCGCCTCGTAGAAGCCGCGCGCGCGCAGGACCCCCACGTGCCGGTCCAGTTCGCGCAGGATGGCGTCGTTGTCGTACGGGTCGCCGGCGCGCACCGCGATACCGCCTGGAGCCACCCGCCGGGCGCCGCCGTCGACTTCGTCTATCTCGACGCGGCCGATCGTCGCGCGCGGCCCGGCCGCGATGTCGAAGACCATGGTCGAGCGATCCGGGTTGTGCGTCGCCTCGATGCGGGGCGCGACCTCCACTCCGGTATGGCCGCGGTCGCGGTAGAACGCGGATATCACCGCCGCGACCTCCGCCGCGCGGCCCGCGGAGGGCGCTACGCCAAACCGCTCGGTGACGATGCGCCGGATGTCCCCCTCCGGCAGCCCCAGCATTCCACGGAACTCCATTCGATCGACGGGATGCAGCGGGAACAACACGTAGCGCAGGCGGACGCCCGCGCCAGCCGCCTCCTGAAACACCTGCACGTCCTCGAACCGGTTCAGGCCTGTGAGGTGCGAGAGCGTCTCGCGCACCTCGCGCATCGACAGCGGCTCCCCCGCCGTCGTCTCGATCAGCCCGTCGATCGCGCGATCGTCGACAATGCGGCCTTCCTGTTCAACGCGGATGTCGGCGATGACCGGTGCGGCCTGGGCAAAGAGGACGCGAGGAGTGATGACACACAGGGCAACAACCAGGACGCCGCGGCACGTCATCAGAAGGCGTGCCGCACCCGGACGTCCAGTGCGTACGTGCGGTCCTCGTTGCGCGAGAGAATCCACGAGAAGCGGTCCGTCTGGTCGTACTCGAGCAGGATGATCTGGTCGCGCGTGGACGAGGAGAGGCTCCGCGAGTACGTGAGATAGATGCGCTCCGACAGCCGCTTCCCGATCGTCAGCCGGGCGGCTGGATCCAGCCGCGACGACTGTGCGTTGGGATCGACGAGCGACGGCGTCAGCTGGAACGTATCGACGCCGAAGGTCTGTTCCACGACCCGACCGACCTCGGAGGAAAGCGCGCCGGTCAGGGCGCGGGTGGCACGCTCGCGCAACAACTGCTGCTGCGGCGTGATGTTGGTGCTGTACCGGAGGAATTCGACGTCCTGCCCCGGCGCGACGTCGCCGAACAGCAGACCAAGGACTTCGACTTCCGCCAGCGGAGGGTCGGCTTCGAAGGACGGGGTCAGGCGGTCCAGCGTTCCGGCGGCGCGCGCGATGACGCGGTACGTCTGGCCTGGCACGCGGACGCGCGTCTCGGTTTCGATGTCGAAGAACGGCTGGATCCGTGTCGGGTTGTTGAAGTCGATCGTGCCGCGCGTGATCTGGTAGCGCCGCCCCTCGAAGGTGAACTCACCGCGGTCGACCTCCGCGCGGCCGAACAGCAGCGGGCGGTCGAACGTGCCGCGCAGCTGCAGGTCGGCGTTCGCAAAGACGCGCGCGGTGCTGTTCCTGATCTCCAGCGTCGAAGGCGCCACGATCCGCACGTCGTACCGCAGCGACAATGTCGGCGCCAGCGGTGCCGCGCCGCCAGACGCCACGGCATTCGAGGTCAAGTCAAACAGCCCGCCGCCCTCGCCGAACGGCCGCGTGTAGACGGCGTTTCGCACGGTCACGGTGCCAGCGAGCGTCGGCGCGCCGATCGGCCCCTGTACGTCCAGGTCCGCGTCAACCAGCGACCGCATGCCCTCGGGAAACCGCAACCGCATGGCCTCGCCGGTCATCGTCACGTCGACACGCGTCGGCTGGTACCCTTCGATGTCGATCCGCCCGCCGAACCGGACCGGCCCACCCCCGAGCCGCGCGGTCACTTCGTCGAAGCGGACGCTGCGGGCATCGAATCGCACGGGGCCGGAGATGTTCTCGAGCGCGTGCGGCAGAGCGAAGTGACGGATGCGCCCGTTGTCGACGCTCATGATGCCGGTCACGACCGGATCGCGCATCGGGCCCTCGAACGTCGCTTCCAGGGAGGCGCGCCCGGAGCTGCGAATGTTCGGGACCAGTCCCTGGAGAATGCCAAGACCCGCGTCGCCGGTGGCGCGCACCGCCATCCGCTCGTCGTGCAGATTGATGACCCCGGTGATGTCCAGTTGTGTTTCGTCGCCCACCAGGCGCATCTCGGTCAAACGCATCGCGTGACGATCGAGTGCAACACGAATCGGCGAGGCGTTTCGCAACCGGTAGTCGAACAGCCGCACATCCAGGCGGTCGACCGTGGCATCCACCAGCAGGGCGTCGATATTGGCGAGCTGGCCGATGACGCGGATGTTGCCGCTGGCGATCGCGGTCGTGAAGGGGGACAGCTGCGGGTTGAACGCGCGCACGTACGGATCCAGGGACGTGTCGGCCACGCTGAACGACAGCTCGGCGTCCATGTCCGGCGTGAGCGCAATCCGGCCGGCGCCCGACACGGCCAGCCGGGGCGACGCGGCCTCGAGCTTCACGGTCAGCAGGTCGGCGTTGATGTTCATCTCGCCACTGACCTGTCCGACGCCCTCATCCCCGACAAAGAAGTCGCTGATGGTGGCGCGTACGTCGTAGCGCGGCCGCTCGAAGGTTCCGCTTCCGCCCGCCGTGAAATCGAGGCGCCCCGAGAGCGGCGGCGTCGCGGAGGACGTCGTCATCGCGACGCTCTGGACGGGAATCCCCCGGCCATCCAGGTTGAACGAGTACGTGCCGTTCAGTCCCACCCAGGCGGCACCAACGGCACCGCCGCCCGCCTTCGCGATCCGCAGCGAGTCAAGCCGCACACCGGCGCCGTCGAGGCGCACGGCCGATGTCGCGGTCTCGAACGGCTCACCGTACGCCACGCCGTCCACGATCGTCATCTGGCCGAAGCCGTACGGCGTGAGATACGCGCCGAACACGTGGAACTCGCCCGAAAACAACCCGTCGACGTCGTAGTCGTCCAGGTCGAACGCATGGCGCAGATCCGCCACCGGCCGGCGGTTCACGCGGATTCGCGCGTTGATCTGCTCGCCGCCGTCACGCCGCGGAAACCCCAGCGAGAACCGGCCGTCGGCATGGATCAGCGAGTCGCCGGCGCTGATCACGGCACTCGTAACGTCGGCGTAGGAGTTTTCAATGGACGCGCGCCCCGTGGCGGCACCCCAGACCACGTCGAAGGCGCGCATGCGCTCGCCGGCAAATCTGCCCTCAATGCGGGGACGCCGCACGCTGTTGACCATCACGCCGTCGAACGTGCCGTGCCCGCCGATCGAGATGACGCCGGTCCGGGATCCGAACGCCGTCAGCACACCGGCAAAGACGCGGTCGCTCTCCTGCCAGTCGGCGCTCGTCACGTGGAAGTCGATGCGCGATCGGTCGCCATACGCCGTCCGGCCCTCCAGCTCGACGTAGGTGTCCGGCGTGGCGAACCGGCTGGGCCCGATGTCGATCCATTCGGGGCTGTAGGTGTAAGTGAGCTCCGCCCGCACGGGCACCGGCGCCAGCGGCAGCTGATTGCTGAACACACCCCATTCCCGGCTGCGCCGTTCCGCCGCGTCGAGCTGCGCGGCCGACATCTGCCGCGTCATCACCTGAATGCCGCCCGGCGGGTCGACGCGTACGCTGCCATCGCCGCGGTGCTCCGCGTAGCGGCCAAGCGGCCACTCGAGAAGGTTGCGCCCGGTCGCGCGACCCGCCAGCCGGATCCCTTCGAGCTCCAGGAAGTTCGTGAACTCCGTGAGGTCGACGTTGTCGTACGCGGCGTCGAACGTGGCGGTTGGCCGGACACCACGCGCTCCGAGCGGCGTCATCCGGTACCAGAACCGCGCCGTGCCGCCGTACACGGTGGCGGTCGCGTCGGTCACATCCAGGCTCTCGGGGACCCATACGACGGAGCCGCGCAGGTCGCCAAAGCGGTACGCGTTGACACCGGCGCTAGCGCTGTGGAAGTCGCCTTTGAGCTCGCGGCCCGTGCGCGCACGCCCGTTCACGACCTCCCGGAACATGTGGAACGTGCCGGTGAAGCTGCTCTCGCCCGAGAGCGAAAAGTCGTCGTTCGCGAAGAAGATCTCGCGCATTCGCGGGAGATTGACACGCGACCGCACGTAATAGAGCTGCTCCGGCCAGCGGGCCACGTCGACCTGGCCGGTGAGCAGCGACTCGGCGCCGTCGGTCGTCAGGTCGATCCGGTCGAGCACCACCTTGCCGCCCACAATCCTGAACGTGGTGCTCATGTCGGCGCGCATCGGCACGTAGTTCTGGATCGCCACGGTCCCGTTGGAGAACCGGGCCTGCCCGCGGTACTCGGAGGTCGGCCGCGTCACCATCACGTCAAGATTGCGGGTGATGACGCTCCAGGGCGTGCCGTGGTCCGCGTAGGTAAACTCGCCGCGATAGGCCCTGACGTACTGCAACGTCGTGGTCCAGACGCTGGGATCGCGCGGCCCCTCGCGCGTGAACCGCGGGAAGTTGTGGCGGCCGCCGGCAAAGGTCTCGACGTACATCCGCCAGTCGGTCATCTCGATCGCGTCGAACACGATCCGACCATTGACGAGCGTCGTCCACGGCATCGACACGGTGATGCGATCCGCGATGAGGAAGGGCCGGGCGTCGGGCGTCAGCCCTTCGATGACCAGGTCCTCGAACACGAAGCGGCCCAGCCAGAGATGGACGGACATGCGGCCGATGTGCATCGGCCTTTCCATGTACTCCGACGCGGCGGCTTCGGCGCGCGCCTTTAGCGCTGGCCCAAGATCCACCGACACCGTCGTCACAAACGCAACCGCCATGATGACGGCACACGTGACCACCACGCGGCGGATGATGCGTCGCGTCTTCCGGGTCAGCGGATGATGAAGGAGCCTATAAGTCACAGGTCAAGAGTCAAAGGTCAAAGGTGCGCTTTGACCTAGTCAATCACAACCAGCACGGCGTTGGCTTCGACGAGCGCGCCCTCGACGGCCGGCACCTGTCTCACGATACCGGCGCGGGGGGACCGCAGCTCGTTTTCCATCTTCATGGCCTCGACCACCACCAGACCCTGGCGGGCTGCCACCGCATCGCCAACCTTCACGAGGACCTTCGCGATCCGCCCGGGCATCGGCGCCACGACACGCTGCGGGCCGGCCCTGGCTACCTCGACGCGGGCGCCCGACCGGGTACGCCGCGCCCCGATTCCCTGATGTCGGCCCCCGGGCACCGATGACGTGACCGGGACCGGGCGGCCGTTCACGTGCACCATCAGGTCACCGGCAGCGTGCTCGACGACCGCGACCTCGAAGCTGCGCCCGCCTTCGCCGCCCTGCGGCTTCGGCGCGGCAAGCCACCCGGTCCCCACTTCGGGGCCGTGGGGGTCGGCTTCAGCTGGCTCAACCAACAGCGACCAGGCCTCCCCGACTCTGGCAACGTCCACGTGAACGCGCCGGCCGTCCAGAAACATGTCGGGACCGCGGACCTCGACACTCCGCGTCCGGCCGTCCACCTCCATCTCGAACGTCACGCGCGCAGCGCCTCGATCCGGGCCAGACGTTTCCAGTCCGCCTTCGCCGGCCGTTCCCATTCCCTGCGGCCAGCTTCGGCGGGCAGGTCCGCTGTGGCTCGGCTCGCAAAGATCGTCAGCTCCTCCGTGGCGTGCTTGCGCGCCGTAGCCCGGCGTTCAGAGCTCGCAAGCCGGGCGAAAGTGTGCAGCGCCGCAGCAATCGCCGCGACGTCTTCCTCGTCCTTATCGACCGTCACCAAGCGTTCGCCCCGCCGCTGCTGCAAGACCTCGTCCAGATAGCCGGTGTGGAATGCCGCGGTTTCGAATGCCGGCTGCTCGAGTATCCAGCGAAAAAGGGGGACAGTGGTGTGGATGCCGAGGACCTCGTACTCGCGGAGCGCGCGCTTCATCCGCGCGAGCGCCTGTGCGCGATCCGTACCCCAGGCGGCCAGCTTCGAAATCAGCGGGTCGTAGTGGATGGGCACCTCGGCGCCCGGCTCGGCGCCGCCGTCGTCGCGAATCCACGGACCGCCAGGGACACGCAGCGCGGTGATGCGTCCTGGCGACGGCATGAAGCCGGTGTCCGGATCCTCGGCGTAGATGCGGCACTCGATGGCGTGACCGTGCGGCGTGAGCGCCATCGCAGCGTCGACGTCCAGCTTCTCGCCGCGCGCGATCCGAATCTGCCACCCCACCAGGTCGACACCCGTCACCATCTCCGTAATCGGATGCTCAACCTGCAGGCGGGTGTTCATCTCGAGGAACCAGAAGCGGCCGTCTTCGTCGACGAGGAACTCGATCGTGCCCGCGCTCGTGTATCCAACCGACCTGGCAACGGCCGCCGCGGCGCCCGTGATGTGCGCGCGGAGCGCCGGGGACACGCCCGGCGACGGCGTTTCCTCGATCACCTTTTGATACCGCCGCTGGATGGAGCATTCGCGCTCGACAAACGGCAGGACGGTTCCGTGCTGGTCGGCGAGCAATTGCACTTCGATGTGGCGCGGCCGTGCCAGGCGCCGCTCGAGATAGAGGGTGAAATCGCCGAAGGCGGTGCTCGCTTCGGATCGCACCGCACGGATAGCGCTCGAGAGATCCTCGGGGCCCTCGACCTGGCGCATGCCCTTGCCGCCGCCGCCAGCGACTGCCTTGACCAGCAGCGGGTACCCGATGCGCGCCGCCCCGGAGGCAATGGCCGATTCAGGATCGCCGGCGCCGAAAGGCTGCTCGGTGCCAGGGATGACTGACACGCCTGCGGCGATCGCGGCATGGCGCGCGGCCGTCTTGCTGCCCATTAGCGCGATCGCCTCGGGCGTCGGCCCGATGAATGTCAGTCCCGCATCCCGGCACGCGGACGCGAACAGCGCGTTCTCGGCCAGAAAGCCGTACCCCGGATGGACCGCATCAGCCCGGGTGCGCCGCGCGGCGTCGAGGAGACGGTCGATGCGCAGGTAACTCTCGGCCGGTGCGCTCGGCCCAATTGCGCAGGCCTCGTCGGCCATCCGCACGTGGCGCGCCGTGCGGTCGCACTCTGAGTAGACGGCCACCGACTCGAGCCCCATGTCGCGGCACGCACGGATGACCCGCACGGCGATCTCGCCGCGATTGGCGATCAGAATCTTGCGCAAAGCCCGATAATTCTAGCACTTAGGGGGAGCGAGACAGCTGGGCAGCCCCGTTACCGGATGACACCGCGGCGGACGGCATAGAGCACGATCTCGGCGGCGCTGTGGAGATCCAGCTTCTCCATCAGCCGCGCGCGGTGGGTTTCCACCGTGCTCGGGCTGATGGAGAGGAGCGCCGCAATTTCCTTGTTCGCCTTTCCCTCGGCAATCAGCTGGAGGATCTCGCGTTCGCGCGCGGAGAGCGACTCGTACCGGTCGATGTTTCCCTTGTCCGCCAGCTGCGGGGCGTCCTCGTCCAGCACGAAGCGCGCGACGGCGGGGCTGAAGAACGAGTTGCCCTGCGACACGGCGCTCACGGCCTGGATCAAATCCACATCGGCGGAATCCTTGAGGAGGTACCCGGTCGCGCCCGCCTTGATCATCTGGTTCACGTAGGCCTCATCCGAATACATCGTCAGCACCAGGACGCGGGTGGATGGCGACCGCTTGACGATCTGACGGGTGGCCTCGATGCCATTCATCAGCGGCATCGCCACGTCGACGATGGCCACGTCAGGTTTCAGCTCATCTGCCTGGCGAACCGCGTCCCTGCCATTGCCGGCCTCGGCGACGACCTCCCAGTCCAGCCGCTCTTCCAGCACCTTGCGAAGCCCTTGCCGAACGACGGTGTGATCGTCGGCGAGGAGGATGCGAAGCGGCGCCATGGTCAACCCGCGAGCGGTCGCGAACGCCCCGACGTGTCCGCCAGGGTGGCCTCCGGCAGCCGCACCATCACGCGCATGCCTCCCTCGCGGCGGTTCTCGGCGACAAAGCTGCCATAAAGCGCCTGCGCCCGTTCGCGCATGCCGATGATGCCGAGACCGCGTCGCACGTCGGGCGTCGCCGCAGTCGTCGTGTCGATCCCGCGCCCATCGTCCTCGATGGTGAGGTGCAGGCTGCCGGCACGCCGGACCAGCGCCACCGTGCAGTACGAGGCGCCGCTGTGACGCGCGACGTTGGTGAGGGCTTCCTGCACGATGCGGTACACGCAGACCTCGACCTCTGGCGGCAGCCGCTCGTTCATCCGCGCATGGCTCAGCTGCGCCCGGATACCCGTGCGCTTGGAGAAGCTGCGGAGATACGCGCCGAGGGCTTCGGGCAGCCCGAAGTCGTCCAGCATCGAGGGATGGAGGAGCTGGGACAGATCGCGCACATTCTGCAGCGTCGATTCCGCGATCATGCGCGCATCCTCCAGCGCCTGCCGGGCGCGCGAGTCCGCGTCGACGCCCCGAAGCGCCACCCCCATTTCCATCTTGATGGCGGTGAGCGCCTGACCGACCGCGTCGTGCAGCTCACGGGCGAGGCTGCGCCGCTCCTCTTCCTGCGCATGCACGAGCTTGGCGGACAGTCTTTCGAGATCCCGCCGGGTCTGGTCTTCGGCCGTACTCTGCCATTCGATCTCACGCTCCAGCCGGCCCACGTGTCGCGATGCCGCGACGGCCACGACCAAGCCGACCACGACGGCCAGCGACGCCAGAGACACCGACCGCGTCTGCGCGTTGCTGTACAGCAGCGACGCCTCCGCCTCAATGCGCTCCCTTGAGGCACGCTGGAGGGCCGACAACGAATCCGCGATCTCCAGAATCGACTCGCGCGCAGGCACGATCCGCTGCCGGAGCACCTCGGCGGCGCCAGGGGTGCGTGTAGCGGCGGGCGCAAACACGATCTCGCGCGATCGCCAGTAGTTGTTCAGCTCGACCTGCAGCCTGCCCCAATGCTCCCGTTCGAGCGGCGACCCGATGACAGGCACGTAGGCTGGCAGCAGGCTTTCGACATCGTTGCGAATCCGTATCAGCTCGTCGCGGTAGTACTCCCGGCTGGCAGGCGTGGAATCGATGAACGCGTCGCGCAGAAAGATGGACCCGAGCAGGACACTCGTGCGAACGGCGGTGAGCACCTCCTGGCCGCGCTGAAAGGTGTCGCGTGCGACCTCGACCCGCCGGCGGACGTCGTGCAGGCTGCGCACCAGCTCGTAGCCCGAGATGATCCACAGCGCGAACACGACCCCGAAACCCGCAATGAGGGCCCCGCGGATGCTGGACGTGGGACCGACACGCGGCGCTGGCGGTGACATAGTGCGCTCCTCGCCCCGATAATAGTCGGCGCCGGGCAGAGACGTCCAGCGCTGCACGCGTCCCATACTGAGCTCTTCCCCACTTTCTTGAACGGATGGGAATCGCGGTTGTGTCCGGTCACCGGCGGGATCTTGCGGAAGGGCGACGCCGCGATACCAGCGTAGATCGGCGCGGCCGCAGCGAGGCCCCTCGCGATTACAGCGGGATGTTGCCGTGCTTCTTGGGCGGGTTCCGGTCGCGCTTGGTCTCGAGCGCCCCAAGCGCGGCGATCAGCTTGGCACGGGTCTCGCGCGGCATGATGACTTCATCGATGAAGCCGCGCTGCGCCGCCACGTACGGATTGGCGAACTTCTCGCGGTACTCGGCGATCCGGGCGGCGCGCGCCGCCGCCGGGTCCGGCGCGGTCTCGATCTCGCGTTTGTAGAGGATATTGACGGCGCCCTCAGCCCCCATCACCGCAATTTCCGCGGTCGGCCAGGCGTAGTTGACGTCGCTGCGGATGTGCTTGCTCGACATGACGCAGTAGGCGCCGCCGTACGCCTTGCGCGTGATGACCGTCAGTTTCGGGACGGTCGCTTCCGCGAACGCAAAGAGCAGCTTGGCTCCATGCCGGATGATGCCGCCGTATTCCTGCACGGTTCCCGGCAGGAACCCGGGCACGTCCTCGAACGTGATCAGCGGAATGTTGAAGGCGTCACAGAACCGCACGAAGCGGGCGCCCTTCACCGAGGCGTCGATGTCAAGCGTGCCCGCCAGATGCGCCGGCTGATTCGCGACGATCCCGACCGGACGGCCGCCGAGACGCGCAAACCCCACCAGAATGTTCCGGGCGTAATGCTCGTGCACCTGGAGCAAGTGCCCCTCGTCCACGACCGCGTGGATGACGTCGAGCATGTCGTAGGCCTGATTCGGTGCCGCCGGCACCACCGTGTCGAGCGCCTCGTCGGCACGGTCGGGTGGATCGGCGCTCACGACCCGCGGCGGATCGTCGACGTTATTTCCCGGCATGAAGGACAGCAGCTCGCGGACGAGGAGCAGGCATTCCTGGTCGCTCTCGGCGGCGAAGTGCGCGACGCCGCTCCGCTCGTTGTGCGTCATCGCGCCGCCTAATTCCTCCTTGGTCACCTGCTCGTGGGTGACCGTCCGGATGACATCGGGACCGGTGACGAACATGTAGCTCGTGTGCTTCACCATGACTGTGAAGTCCGTGATCGCGGGCGAATAGACCGCCCCGCCGGCGCAGGGTCCCATGATGGCCGAAATCTGCGGGACCACACCCGACGCGAGCGTGTTGCGAAGAAAGATATCGGCGTAACCGCCAAGGGAGACGACGCCCTCCTGGATGCGGGCGCCGCCCGAGTCGTTCAAGCCGACGACGGGCGCGCCCATCTTGACCGCCAGATCCATGATCTTGACGATCTTCGCGGCGTTGGTTTCGGAGAGCGACCCGCCAAAGACGGTGAAGTCCTGCGCAAACGCGTAGGTGAGGCGACCGTTGATGCGGCCACGCCCACAGACGACCCCATCGCCGGGCACGATCTGATCGGCCATGCCGAAGTCGCCGCACCGGTGCGTGACGAACTTGTCGACTTCCTCGAAAGTACCGGGATCGAACAGGAGGTCGATGCGCGCGCGCGCGGTGAGCTTGCCCGCTTCGCGCTGCCGGCGGAGACGGTCCTCTCCCCCGCCCAGCTCGGCGCGCCGTTCCAGGTCCGCGAAAATGTCTTTCGGGTTCATCAGGCGCGGTCCATTAGACCTTGGCCGCCTGCGCCTTTTCCCAGTCCTTCAGGAACCGTTCGAGCCCGATGTCGGTCAGCGGATGCTTAAAACACTGCTCAATCACCGCCGCCGGCGCGGTGACGACGTCCGCGCCCATCCGAGCCGCTTCAACGACATGGATTGGGTTGCGGACGCTCGCGACGAGGATTTCCGTTGGAAACTCGAAGTTGTCGAAAATATCGACGATCTCTCGGACCAGGTTCATCCCGGTGGTACCCACGTCGTCCAGGCGGCCGACGAAGGGACTGACGTAAGCGGCGCCGACTTTCGCGGCAAGCCACGCCTGCGTAGCGGAAAAGATCAGCGTGACGTTGACGCGCTGCCCTTCCGATGCGAGCGTCTTGCACGCCCGCACTCCGTCCTTGGTAAACGGCACCTTGATCACGACGTGCTCGTCGATCGAGGCGAGGTCGCGTCCTTCGCGCAGCATGCCCGCGGTGTCGGTGGCGACGACCTCCGCGCTCACCGGGCCTCTGACGATCTGGCAGATCTGCTTGAGGATCTGCCGGTAGTCTCCGGACTCCTTAGCCAGCAGGGACGGGTTAGTCGTGACGCCGTCCAGAATGCCGAGCGCGGCCAGCGCCTCGATCTCCTTCACGTTCCCGGTATCGACAAACAGCTTCATGGCTACCTCGCCGTCTCTTCCACCAGCTCCGACTGCGTGCTGACGTTGGGTAATGGCAATTGCGTGTCGACCGCCACGACGGAGTACAGGTACCGCGTGCCCGCCCGCACCGTGGTATCTCGGTATCGCGCTTCGCCGATCGGCGTGTCCGTGAGCTGCCGCAGTGTGGCATCGCCCGCCTCGCGGCGCAAGACCAGGTACCCGCCGAGATCGATCTCGGCGTTCGGCTCCCAGATGAGACTGATGCCCCCTTCCGAGGGAACCGTGGCGAGCCCGGCCGGCGCCCCCGGCGGAAAGACGTCGATCGGCGTGATGCAGGCGGGCGGTGACGGTTCGCTTATCACCGCGCCCCGCTGCGCACGGACGGTGTAACAGCGGGCCCGGCCGAGGTCCACGGCGTCGGTCGTCGCGGTCGAGGCGAGCGGCGCGGGATTGAGCGCCACGGGCGCAGCGACGCGCCACGACGGACGGGTGGCCGCCGGCGGCAACACGAAAGGATCGAGCGCGAGTTCGCGATAGACGTTGTAAGTCGTCGGTCCCGGCGGGACCGAGGCATCGACCGGCTGCGGGACCACGGGACCCGGCGGCTGCAGTGTCTCGAACGGCAACGACTCTGGAGGAAGAGCCCGGTCGAGCAGGAATCCAAGCAACCCTCCTGACGGCTCCCATGCGAGCGACAGGGTCGCGGGCGCGTAACTCGCGCGCACATCGGTGGGCGGCTCGGGCAGCATCGTGAGCACCAGTTCGGCCTGCATGCCCGGAGGCCCGGGACGGCCGCGCTGGCTGAACGGAACCGCGAGGTAAAAACGCCGTAGGACCGTCGGCATCGTCATGCCGGGCAGCGGTACGAGCTCCGGGCGACGCGGATCGACGGCGGCTATCGCGCCCTGGATCAGTTCCTCCGGCGTCAGGGTGTCGAGGATGGTCACGGGAGTCCCCGGCAGGGCCCCCTCGGACGTCGCATCGGCCTGAGGCGGCGGCGCCGCACCGGCCTCACCAACGGGTGGTGGCGCGACTGGAATCGTGGCGACGACGGTTCCGAGCTCGGCCCATCGCGCGGGCGTCGGCGCGACGCGGCCGGTATACCCGTAGACGTCAATTCGTGAGATGTCGACGGGGATCGACGTGTCGATGTTCGCGGTGGGCACCGTGAACGTCACGTAGACGGAGGTCCCGAAACGCGACGCGGTGATCGCCTCGACGGCGGCCGGAATGCGTACGAAGGGTGCCATCGGCGCCCCTTTCTTCCCGCATCCCACGCCGAGCATCGCGGCGGCCAGCGCCGTGGCCACCGTCGCGGGTCTGGTAACGCCGGTCGTCATTCTTCGAATGGTATCGCGACCCGCTTGCCGACCTCGGGTGACCTGAAGCGGCGCGAATCGATTGCGTGGCCGCGGACCTTGTAGTTGAGGATCCGTTCCGTGGTATCCAGCAGGCGCGCCGCCTTGGCGCGGTTGCCCCGCGTGGTCTTCAGCGCGTCCTGGATCAGATCCCGCTCGTAGGCGGCCACGGCGTCCTTCAGGGACACGCGCGTCACCGTGCCGGAAGCGTCCGCCGTCTGCAGCGACGGCGGCAGGTGGTGGCCGTGGATGACCGCGCCGTCGCAAACCAGCACGGCCCGCTCCAGCGCGTTTTCGAGCTCGCGCACGTTTCCGGGCCAGTGATAGCTCATCAGCATGTCGATCGCGGGAGTAGAGATCCGCTTGATAACCTTGCCGTGCTCGCGGGAGAACTTTTCAAGAAAGTGGTCCGCCAGCAGCAGCATGTCCGCTTTGCGGTCGCGCAACGGCGGCACGAAGATCGTGAACACGTTGAGGCGGTAGTAGAGGTCCTCGCGGAACGTCCCCTCGATGAGCGCCTTCTCCATGTCCTTGTTCGTGGCGGCAATCATGCGGACGTTGACGCGGACCGTATCGGTGCCACCCACTCGCTCGAACTCGCGCTCCTGCAGCACGCGCAGCAGCTTCACCTGCGTGCTCAAGTTGATGTCACCGATCTCATCGAGGAACAGCGTGCCGCTCTCCGCGAGCTCGAAACGCCCTTTCTTTCGCGTCGTGGCGCCCGTGAACGCGCCCTTCTCGTAGCCGAACAGCTCCGACTCGATCAGCGTGTCCGGCAACGCCGCGCAGCTCACCTTCACGAATGGCTTCTTGACGCGGAGCGAGTTGTAGTGGATGGCGTGGGCGATCAACTCCTTGCCGGTACCCGACTCGCCGCGAATCAGGACGGTCGTATTCGTCTGCGCGACCTGGGCGACCTGCTCGTACATCTGCCGGGTGGGGCCGCTCGTGCCGATGATGTTGGAAAAATCGTAGCGCTCGCGCAGCTCCTGCCGGAGATGCGTGTTCTCGTCGAGCAGCCGCCGCCGCTCGTCTTCCACCTGGCGCTGCACGTTGAGCGCCTGCGCCATCATCGAGCTGACGATGCCAAAGAACTTGACGCTGCTGTCGAAGTCGCGCTCCGGCTTGAAGCGCAGGTCGACGGCGAGCGCACCGACCGCGGTGCGATGGAGCACGATCGGCACGCAGATGAAGCTGAGCTCCTGGCGTGAGGCCTCGCCACGGCGGGCCGCCCGGTTGAGCAGCGCCGGCTCCCGGCTCACCCGCGGCACGACAATCGGCTTGCCGCTCTCGACGACCTGGCCCGTGATCCCTTCGCCCACCCGGTAGCGCACCGACCGGGCGCGATCCTCGAAGCCTTCCGCCGCCTCCACGTGTAGCTCGCCGTCGCGCAGCACCGTGACCATCCCGCGCACCACGCCATGATGGCGCACCAGGATGCCGAGCACCCGCTGCATCGAGGCCTTCAGGTTGAGCGTGCCCGAAAGCGCCTGGCTGACCTCGAGCAGGGTCGACAAACGTCGCGCGTCGCGCGTGGCGGCATGTGTGTCAACTCCAAGTTTCCCGGCGGGCATACGGAAGCTCCTTGCGGCGCACGTTCTTGTAGCAACGCCAAATACAGCCAACAAAGTTGTCTGAGAATCACGTCGTGCACCTGCTCCGCATTCTACAGGAGCGGCGGGGAATTGCTACAGGATGTACCGTGAGAGATCTTCGTTCTTGACGATGTCGGCGAGCATGCGATCGACGTAGGCCTCGTCAATCGTGACGGACTGGCGGCCGATATCCGGTGCGTCGAACGACAGTTCGTCGAGCAGCCGCTCCATCACCGTGTGCAGGCGCCGGGCGCCGATGTTCTCGGTGATCTCGTTGACGCGCGCGGCAAAATCGGCAATGCGCTCGACCGCCCCCGGCGTGAACGACAGCGTCACGTCCTCGGTGCCGATGAGCGCCACGTACTGCGTGACGAGCGCGTTCCGCGGCTCCGTGAGAATCCGAATGAAATCGTCGCGGGTGAGCGGCTCGAGCTCCACCCGGATCGGAAACCGGCCCTGCAGCTCCGGAATCAGATCCGAGGGCTTCGATACGTGAAACGCCCCGGCCGCGATGAAGAGAATGTGGTCGGTCTTCACCATGCCATGTTTGGTGTTGACGGTGGTGCCCTCGACAATCGGGAGGATGTCGCGCTGGACGCCTTCCCGGCTGACGTCGGGACCGTGACCGGAGCCGCCCATCGCGTCGCGGCTCGCGATCTTGTCCATCTCGTCAATGAAGATGATGCCGGCCTGTTCCACGCGCCGCACGGCGTCGCGGCTCACCGACTCCATGTCGACGAGCTTGGCCTGCTCCTCGGCCACCAGACGCTCGAGCGCCTCCGGCACTTTCAGCCGCCGCGTTTTCGTGCGGCCCTGGAACATGTTGCCCATCATGTCCTTCAGGTTGATACCGATCTCCTCGACAGAGGTACCGGCGATCACCTCGAATGAGGGCATCGTGGTCTCGCGCACGTCGAGCTCGACGACGCGGTCGTCGAGACGGCCGTCGCGCAGCTGCTCGCGGATGCGCTCACGGGTACGGCTTGCCTGATCGCGAACGGCCGCCGGGTCCTCCCCGGCCACCGGCGAGCGCGTGGGCGGCAACAGCAGATCGAGCAGACGCTCCTCCCCCGCGTGCCGCGCCTTGTCCTGCACGGCCTCGGCCTTCTCGGCGCGCACCATCTCGACAGACAACTCCACCAGATCGCGGACCATCGACTCCACGTCGCGGCCAACGTAGCCGACTTCGGTGAACTTGGACGCCTCGACCTTGATGAAGGGCGATTGGACAAGGCGCGCGAGCCGGCGCGCGATCTCGGTCTTCCCCACGCCTGTCGGCCCGATCATCAGGATGTTCTTGGGCGTGACCTCGTCGGCCATCTCCAGCGGGAGCCGCTGGCGGCGGATGCGGTTCCGGAGCGCGATCGCCACGGCGCGCTTGGCCTTGGCCTGTCCGATCACGTACTTGTCCAGCTCCACGACCACTTCGCGCGGCGTGAGCGAATCAACCGAGGTGGCACTGCGTTCGGGAAGAAAAATCGCCATGCGTCCGTTAGTCTCTTAGATCTCTTCGATGGTCAGGTTAGGGTTGGTGTAGATGCAGATGTCGGCGGCAATGGACATGGCTGCCTCGGCAATCTGCCGCGCATTCAACTGGCTGTGGCGCGAGAGCGCCCGCGCGGCGGCCATGGCGTAGGGCCCGCCGGATCCGACGGCCACGATGCCGTCATCGGGCTCAATCAGATCGCCGGTCCCGGACAGCAGAAACGTCGACTTGCGGTCGGCGACGATCATCATCGCCTCGAGCCGCCGCAGCAGGCGGTCGGTGCGCCAGTCGCGTGCAAGCTCCACGGCCGACCGTTCGAGGTTGCCCCGATACTGTTCGAGCTTCGATTCGAACCGCGAGAACAAGGCAAAGGAATCCGCCGCGGAACCGGCAAAGCCGGCCAGGATTGATTCGTTGTACAGCCGGCGGATCTTTCGCGCTCCGTGCTTCAGCACCGTGGTCCCGAAGGTGACCTGGCCGTCGCCCGCCAGGCAAGTCCGATCCTGGTGGCGCACGGCGAGGATCGTCGTCGCATGAATCACCACGCCAGTATGCCCTACGGGAAGGCCTCAGGACTCAGGCCGCCGATGACCTTGCCCGATGACAGCGCGGGAGGACGCGAGCGGCGCCAGCCAGCAAGGCGGGCAATTTCTTTAGACATTTCGTGCCCGGCGCGTGGCAACACTGTTGCTAAGCCGTTGGCAGGGGCGGACCTTTCCGCCTCCGCCAAGGTCGGCTCGCTCCGCGTCCCGACGAGCCAGCGCTGGCTGGACAGACTGCCTTCGCCGACCGTCTCGGCGGGCCGCCGAAGCCTTGGAGCGCGAAGGCTGGGAGGTCCGCCCTAGGAGATCCCCATGCTCCCCCTGTATCTGATCCTCGCCGCCATGTTCGCCGTGGTACCGCGGGCGCACGCGCAAGAAGCGGTCGAACGGCCCCAGGAAGTCGAACAGCCCCAGGCAGGCGCTGAGCAGCAGCCGGCGGCGGAAGCGCCGGCCCGCCAGGCCGTACCGCGCGGCCGTCGGCCGCAGGGCGACAACCCGCGGACCGGCACGGCTGTGCCGCGCGCCAGGCGTCCTGCGCCGGCACCGGTCGACCACGGCCGGGCTGTTGACGGGCCACGCACAATCATCGTCCGCCCCCCATCGGTCTACAACAACTATTACCATTACCGGTACCACTACCCGCGCCGCTCGTATCCGTACGGCTACGGCGCCTTCGGGCTTGGCTACTTCTATTACAACCCTTACCGCTGGTCCCCGTACGCGTACTCGCATTCGCCGTACGCGGGTTCCGGGTACTACGGGCGTCCATACAGCTCTTTCGATATCGGCGAGCTGCGGCTGCAAGTCTCGCCGCGCCATGCGCAGGTGTTCGTCGATGGCTACTACGCGGGCACGGTGAATGATTACGATGGCGCCTTCCAGTCGCTGAAACTGGAATCAGGACCCTACTCGATCCAGATCGTGGCCCCCGGTTACGACACGCTGGACTTTGATGTGCGGATCAATCCCGGCCAGAAGATTACGTATCGCGGCGATCTGCCCCGGCGGCCTTAGCCCCCCGGCGAAACAGCAGGTAGACCGGAATGCCGGCGAGGATGACCAGTGCCCCGGCGCCGGTGGGACCCGGCGCCGTGAACAGGCCGTTGGCCAGAATCAGCGCGCTGGCCACGGCGTAAATGCCCGGCGCGATCGGATATCCCCACGCGCGGAACGGACGCTCGGCATCAGGCTGTTTCGCCCGAAGGACAAACAGCGCAACCACCGCCACCCCGGAAAACAGAATGATCGCAAACCCTGTGTAGGTCAGCAGGGTCTGCGCCTGCGCCGTCAGCACCAGGAGCGAACTCCACAGCGCCTGCGCGACGATGGCGACGGCCGGCGTTCGATACCGCTGGTGAATCGTCGCGGCGCTGCGAAAGAACAGCCCGTCGCGCGCCATCGCGAAGTACACACGCGGCCCCGCAAACGTCATCGCGCTGATGCTCGCCAGGAGACTGACGATCGACACGACCCCCATGGTGTCGCCGGCCGCGCTCCCCAGCAGCCGGTCCGCGATCACGTCGAGCACCGAACCGTTCACCGCGGCAAGCTCATTGGCCGGCAGCACGTAGAGGTACAACGCGTTCAGCAGGAGGTAGATCACGATGACCGCGCCGGTGCCAAGCGCGAGCGCCAACGGGACGTTGCGGCCGGGGTTCCGAACCTCCTCGGCGACGTACGACGCGGCGTTCCACCCTGAGTACGTGAACATCACCGGGATCAGCGCGAGCAGCCAGTTCGCGGGCACGACTGGCGCCGTCTGGACTAAATTACGCACCTCGCCCTGGCCGAACGAAAAGCCAATGGCGATGAAGAGCACGAAAGCCGCCACCTTCAGCACCGCGAGGACGTCGCCAACGACGCGCCCGGGCCCAACGCCGCGCAGGTGAATCCAGGCCATGCCGAAAATCGCGGCGACCGCCACGATGCTCTGTGGGGAAAAATTCAGCGCCAGTGAGCCGGGGGCTACCGGCATCGAGAAAAAGGGCGTGCTGTCGGCCGCCGCAGGGATGAAGCGCCCCAGATAAAACGCCAGCACGACGGCGTTGGTGGCCATGGCACCCGAAAAGCCGGCGACGAAGGACGTCCAGCCGGTCAGAAACGCAGCAACCGGGCCAAACGCGGCGCGCAGGTACACGTACTCCCCCCCCGCACGTGGCCGCAGAGCCGCTAGCTCCGCGTAGGCCATCGCCCCGGCAAACGCCAGCAGTCCGCCCGCCACCCACGTCGAGAAAAACAGCAGCGCGCTTGGCACTGACGCGGCGATTTGGGGCGGCGAGAACAGGATGCCGCCGCCGATGACATTGGACACGATGAGGGCCGCGGCGTCGAGCGGACCGAGACGGCGCTCGAGTGTCTGGGCCGGGGTCGGCATGTTTGGCACGCCCCGGATTATAGGCTTAGGGTTTGGGGGACTTGGGATCTTGGGATCTATTCGGTCAGCAGCTGGCGATCGATCTGGAATTCCCCCATCTTCACCCACATGCGCGAGCGGTGCTTGCCGTAAACCTCGACCTTCGCGTCAACGAACTCCTTGTTCTGGAGCATTTGAAGGCGCGGATCCGTGCCGGTGTACCCGAGCATGGAGCGGAGGACGATTGGCGGTGTCGTCGCTCCGGCGGGAAGACCGCCCGAGTTGATGGCGTTGATGAAATGTTCGCCCCAGGCTTCCTGCTCGCCGACGCGCCGGAACACGGCGTTCACCTGGACGCTGGCAATATCGCGGTCTGAGACATTCCGAAGCCCGAGCGAGATGCTCGGCACGAGCTTGTTCGACCCGTTGTCCTGGACGCCGGCGTCGTACCAGCCGGTGTGCACGTCAACGATCATGAGGTCCTTCTCGACCTCGCGCGACGTGCAGGCGGCCAGCAACAGCGCCGCGAACAGCGGCAGAGCCAGTCGTCGGGCCATACCGCGATTGTACACACGTCAGAACTCACCCGAGCTCGCTGCGGCTGTATCCAGTCGCCCCCTGAGGGTCAACGCGGTCCGGTACACCCACGCGCATCCTCTTTCGGCTCATGACGCGGTACGCAAACGCAAGTCGGCCGTTTCCATCGGCGGACCAGCTGCAGGTAGGGCGGGCTGGGAGCGGTTTCGTCCTCTGCCTTACGACGTAAGTGCTTACCGATGCGATGTTTATGCGACCAGACGAGGAAGACGCGTTACAATGTGAAGGCTTGGTTCTCAACCTCCCGACGGACGAAGTGTTCCTGACGACGGAAGAGGTGCTCGAATACCTCCAGGTGAACCTGCGTACCGTCTACAGGCTGATTAAAGCTGGGAAGATCCCGGCCGTTCGCGTGGGCCGTCAGTGGCGGTTCCGGAAGCGTGATATCGACGTTTGGCTCGACAGCCAGCGGACGCGGCCCGCCGGACCGGCGCCGGCTCCGGTCCCCGCCCGCCAGGGCCGCGTGCGCGTGCTCGTGGTCGACGACGAAGCGAGCATCCGCGACTTGCTTTCGAAGACGCTGGCCCTCGCCGAATACGACGTCGACACGGCGGCCGACGCCAGCACCGCGCTTGGACGGCTCCGCGCGTCCGAATACGATCTCCTGATTGCCGATCTCAGGATGCCGGGGATGGATGGGCTCACCCTCATCCGCCAGGTCAAGCGCATTCGATCGGAGTTGCCGGTCATCATCATCACGGGCTTCTCGAGCGAGTCGAGCGCCATCGAGGCGGTGAACCTCGGCGTCGCCGGCTATTTGCGGAAGCCGTTCCGCGTTCCCGAAGTGCTCGCCGCGGCCGCGAAAGCCCTGGTGCCCCAGCCGCGTAACGCTATCCTGTCTTAACAGGGCCGACTTGAAGGTCGGCCCCTGCCCCTGAAGACTAACCCTGCCCAATGCAGGGGCCGGTCTTCGCGGGGCCCCGCCGCGCGCGCCTCCACGCCATCGCGCAGGCGTGCGCGATGGGGGCCCCGGCCTGCGCGGTGGGGTGCTGGAACGGCCCATGATTCAGCTCGCAGACCTCACGAAATCGTTCGGCGACCGGGTCCTGCTCGATCGCGTCACCTGGCAGATCGACGACGGCGATCGTGTCGGCCTGTGCGGGCCCAACGGCGCCGGCAAGACAACGCTGCTCAGAATGCTGTCCGGGGACGAGGAGCTCGACTCGGGCACGATCGTTACGCCCGCCAACCTGACGATCGGCTACCTGCCGCAGGACGGCCTCATCCATGCGGGCCGCACCGTGTTCGAGGAAGCGAGCAGCGCTTTTCAACCGCTCCTCGATCTCAAGAGCGAGATGCACGACATCGAGCATCGCCTGGGCGACGCGTCGGTGCCGGAGCACGAGCACGAGGCGATGCTCGCGCGCTACAGCGACCTGCAGGATCGGTTCAGGCTCTCCAATGGCTACAACATGGATCTCCGGATTGCCACCGTGCTGCGCGGACTGGGGTTCGATCAGGACGACGTGCACCGGCCGGCGGATACATTTTCGGGCGGCTGGCAGATGCGGATCGCGCTGGCGAAGCTGCTCCTCGGCCGGCCCAACCTCCTGTTGCTTGACGAACCGACCAACCATCTCGATCTCGACGCGCGCAACTGGCTGGAGGGCTACCTGGCGGCGTACCCGTACGCCGTCATTCTCGTCTCGCATGACCGGTACTTCCTCGATGCGGTCGTCACGCGAATCACCGACCTCAACCTGCGCAAGCTCACCGACTACGTGGGCACCTACAGCCAGTACGTCGGGCAGCGTGACGCCATGCTCGAGCGGCTGCGGCAGGCCAAACGCGACCAGGACGAAGAGGTGGCGCGCGTCAAGATGTTCATCGACCGCTTCCGCTACCAAGCCACCAAGGCGGCGCAGGTCCAGAGCCGGATCAAGCAGCTCGAGAAGGTCGTCCCGATCGAGGTGCCGCCGGAGCGCAAACGCATTCACTTCAAGTTTCCGGCGTGCGCCAAGAGCGGCCGCACGGTCCTCGAGCTCAAACACCTGCGGAAGGCGTACGGCGACCTGGTCGTCTTTCGCGATCTCAGCCTGCACATCGAACGTGGCGATCGGATCGCGCTGGTCGGCCCGAACGGCGCCGGCAAGTCGACGTTGATGCGGATGCTCTCAGGAGAAGAAGCCCTCGATAGCGGCTCGCGCACGGTTGGCCACCAGGTGGTCATGGAGTATTTCGCGCAGGACGAGGCGACTCGGCTCAACCCGGCGCTGACCGTGTACGAGACGCTCCAAACGGGCTCGCCACACGACATGGTGCCGGCGATCCGCAATATTCTCGGCGGGTTCCTCTTCTCAGGTGATGACGTCTACAAGAAGGCGGGAGTGCTGTCAGGAGGCGAACGTACCCGGCTGGCCGTGGCGCGGATGCTGCTGCGGCCTTCCAACACGCTGCTCCTGGACGAACCAACCAACCACCTCGATCTCGACTCGAAGGACGTTCTCCTCGAGGCGCTCGAGGACTACGGCGGAACGCTCGTCATCGTGTCGCACGACCGCTACTTCGTCGAGAAGCTCGCGACCAAGATCATCGAGATCGGCCACGGCGAGGCGGTCGTCTACCCCGGCACGTACGAGGAATTCCTGTGGCACAAGGATCACCACGAGGCGCCCACTGAGGCCGTCAAATCCCAAACCCCAAAACCTAAATCCCGAGGTCCAAAGCCCAAAGAAGCCGGCCCAACGCCGAAAGCCCAACGCCCGGAGCCGGTCGTGCCGCCGGTCACGCGCGAAGACCGCAAACGCGAGGACGCGGAGCGCCGCAAGAAGCAGCGCGCCGTCGAGTCGTTGCACAAACGCATCGCCGATCTGGAGTCGCGCATCGCCGAGCGCGAAGCGCAGGTAAAGGATCTCGAAGCCGCCATGGGGGCCGCCGGCTTCTACGACAATCCCGTTGCGGCCACCGCCGCTATCGACCGGCACAAGGCGCTGATGTGGGAGGTGGGCGATCTGATGGCCCAGTGGGAGGCGCTCCAGGAACATGCGTCCGAATCGTAAGCAGCGGCCTTCTGACCCACCAAAAGTGGGTTACGCTTACATTTGTGTAATCGCCGTGTCCTGTTCCCGCACACGTAACAGGCGAGCTGTGAGGCGTTTGGGAGGCTTTCAGGTAAGTACGACTCGGGCACGCGCTTTGCCACCCTGGCCATAACGGCCAGGGCCCGTGGAACCCCATCCCGATGACCAAATCGCGTCGCCGCACGATACGCCGGACGCCGCCCACCCGGCTGGCGCGGCCCGCCTCCGCGCGACCAATCGCCTCGCCCGCACCGAGGCGCGCCGGCGATGTGAACGACGCGTTCTTCCGGTACATCGTGGCGGGCATGCGGAACGGCGTGCTGGCGCTGACCCGCGAGGGCAACCTGGCGCTCATCAACGACGAGGCGTGCCGCATCTTCGGGATCGCGCCTCGCCGGACCGATCTCGGACGGCCGATTGGGGACGTGCTGCGCGACCATCCCGAAGTCGTGCGCCTTCTCAACAGCGTGTTCGAGCTGCACCTGCTGCCGAACCGCGCCGAATTGCGGCTGCGGCCGTCGGGAAAGGTCCTCGGCTACACGCTGGCGCTCGTGGGCGACGACGCGGGCCGCGTTGTCGGCGCGTCGATGTTCTTCAAGGATCTCACGCGCGTCGAGCAGCTCGAAGAACGCGAGCGGCTACGCGATCGGCTGGCCGCGGTGGGCGAGATGGCCGCGGCGATCGCGCACGAAGTGAAGAACCCGCTGGCCGGGATCGAGGTAATGGCGGGGCTGCTCCGTCGCAGGATTACGGACGCGCCGGACGCGCAATCGGTGCTGACCGACATCATCAGCGAGGCCAAGATGGCCAACGCTATCGTGCAGGAGGTGCTCGAGTTCGTGCGGCCGATTCGGCTGCAGGTCGAGCGCACGGCGGTGGCGGATGCGGTGCAGTCGGCGGTGCAGCTTGCCGACACCAAAGCACGGCGTGGCGACATCAGCGTTGACGTCCGAGTGCCGCGGGGGCTGCCGCTGATCCACGGCGACCAGTATCAGTTGGCGCAGCTGTTCACCAACCTGCTCATCAACGCCTACGAGGCGATGGAAGGGCGCGGGCGCATCACGATCACCGTCAGGACCATTCGGGTGGACGACGGGTTCGAGGGGCGGGATGCGGTGGTCGTGGAGCTGGCAGACAGGGGACCCGGCATGCCGCCGGACGTCGCGGACCGGGTGTTCAACCCGTTTTTTACGACCAAGCCCCAAGGCTCGGGGCTGGGTCTCGCCATCGTCCGCAAGATTGTGGACGCGCATGACGGGAGCATCGATCTGGAGACCGCGCCCGGGCGCGGGACGCTGATTCGCGTGACGCTGCCCGTGAGCGGCAGCGAGGAAGGTGCTTGACATGGGCCGGATTCTGATCGCAGACGACCACGACTCGCTCCGCCGAGCCCTCGCGCAGGCGCTGGCGGAGGCGTCTCACGACGTCGAGGAGGCGCCCAACGGCAACGCTGCGATTGAAAAGCTCCACGAGGGGTTCTTCGACGTTGTCGTGAGCGACCTGAAGATGGGCGGCAGCAACGGCCTGGACGTGCTGAAGACCGCCAAGACGCTGCACCCGACGACCGCGGTCATTCTGATGACGGCGTTCGGCTCGGTCTCCACGGCGGTCGAAGCGATGAAGTCGGGCGCGTTCGATTACGTGCAGAAACCGTTCGAAATCGAGGAGATGGAGGTCAAGATCGACAAGGCGCTCGAGATGCGCCGCATGCAGCACCAGATCGATTACCTTCGCCACGCCCAGGGCGACATCTACGACTTCGATCGCCTCATCGGGTCGAGCGGGGCGCTCGAAAAGGTCCTCGGCGTCGTCCGCAAGGTGGCCAAGAGCAACACCACCGTCCTCGTCCGCGGCGAGACCGGCACCGGTAAAGAGTTGATTGCGGGCGCCGTCCACCACAACTCCCACCGCGCCTCGCGCAATTTCATCAAGGTCAACTGCGCGGCACTGCAGGAGAACCTCCTCGAATCAGAGCTCTTCGGCCACGAGAAGGGGGCCTTCACCGGCGCCGACAAGCAGCGGATCGGCCGCTTCGAGCAGGCTGACGGCGGCACGCTCTTCCTGGACGAGATCGGCGACATGAGCCCCAACACGCAGGCGAAAATCCTGCGCGTCCTGCAGGAGCACGAATTCGAGCGGCTGGGCGGCACGCGCACCATCAAGGTCGACGTGCGGTTGATTGCGGCCACGAACCGCAACCTGACCACCATGGTGGAGTCGGGCGCCTTCCGCGAGGATCTGTACTACCGGCTTAACGTCGTCACGATCGACATGCCGCCGCTCCGCGAGAGGAAGGAAGACGTGGCGGCGCTCGCGGGGTTCTTCATCAAGCGCTTCTCGGGCGAGTTGAAAAAGAAGATCCAGGGGCTGGACCCCGATGCGCTGAAGCTGCTGATGCGGTACCGCTGGCCGGGCAACATCCGGGAGCTGGAAAACGCGATCGAGCGCGCGATGCTGCTGGCCGACGGGACCCACATCGCCGCCGAGGATCTCCGGCTCGGCGACACCGGCTCGCTGGGCTCGCCGCGCGAAGCGGCGTCCATCATCAAGATCCCGCCCACCGGTATCCCGCTCGAGGACATCGAGCGGCTGGCGCTCATCGAGGCGCTCAAGATGTCGAACTGGGTGCAGAAAGACGCGGCGGAGCTCCTCGCGATCAGCCCGCGCGTGATGAGCTACAAGATCAAGGTGCTCGGGATCGAGTTCCCGCGCGGCCGCCGCGTCCAAGTGCAACAGGAGTCCGCCGCACACGCCGCCGTCTAGTCCCGCCGAGTCTACAACGCAAGACCCGGCCTACTTGTCGTCTGTGGGCCCGGTCCTGCTTTTTGAACCCGCCGTCGCCCGTGGGTGGGCTTTCCGGTACACCTCCAGCAACTGCGCCGCATTCACATGCGTATAGCGCTGCGTCGTCGACAACTGCACGTGGCCCAGCAGCTCCTGAATCGCGCGCAGATCGGCGCCGCGCTGGAGCAGATGGCTTGCGAAGGAGTGGCGCAGCGCGTGCGGACTGATACCGAAGCGCGTGCTGCAGCCTGACACATAGCGTGCCACCAGCCGCTGCACGCTCCGTCCGGTCAGCCGCGTGCCGCGGGCATTCACGAATAACGGGTCCAAATCGGCTTTGGGCTTTGGGCCGTGGGCCGTGGGCCGTGAGAGGTGGGTCTTGGGCCTCCGCGCGGCGCACAGCGACGCGCGGTCCGTGTACCACGCGCGCAGCGCCTTCTGCGCGCTCGTGTTGAACGGCACGAGCCGCTCCTTGGCACCCTTCCCTGTCACTCGCACGATTCGCGCGTGCAGATTCACATCCTCGACGTCCAGCCCGACGAGCTCGCTCAGGCGGAGGCCCGACGCGTAAAACAGCTCGAGGATGGCACGGTCCCGACGCCCAAGGGGGCCAGCGGTATCGGGCGCCTCGAGCAGCCGCGACATCTCGTCCACCGAGAGGTGCGCCGGCACCCTGTGCTCACGCTTGGGTGAAACGGCCAGCGCGGTTGGATCGATCTCTATCCACCCTTCACGCCGCAGGAATCGCACGAAGGTGCGCAGCGCGGAGAGCTTTCGCGCCACCGACGCGCGCGACTGGCCGAGTCGGTACAGCTCCGCCATGTACGCGCGGATCACGCTCAGGCCGAGGTCGCCAGGCTTGACTCGGTCCTGCGCTTTGTCGAGATGCGTTGCCGCGAATTCGAGCAGCTGCGACAAGTCGCTCTGGTAGGCCGCGGACGTGTGAACAGACGTGTTGCGATTAAGACGCAAATAATCGAGAAACTCGTAAAGCTGCTGCTGCACCGGCTGCCTTGGGCGAACCTACCAGCCTTCGCGCTTGGCGCGTCGGCGGCCCGCCGACGCCTTGGCGGAGGCGGGAAGATCCGCCCCTACATTAGCCAACAGCCTTGCCGGTGTAGGGGCCGACCTTCAGGTCGGCCCCCATCCAGTCGTCCAACGCGCGCAAGGCGCGTTCGGAGATCGCCAGCTTGCGGTCCCGCCGCTTCTTGCCCCGAGCGTTGTCGAAGGGCTTTGGGTCCGGTTCCGGCGCCGTTCGACCATCGCTCACGGCGGCCCGAGCGGAGTCGAGGACCGGGGCCACGATGCCGAACGTGATGTTGGTCGGCTGGTAGTTGCGAGGGTCGGCGTGTGAGACGTAGTACGCCAGCGCGCCGATGGCGGTCGTCCGCGGCGGCACCCGCGGCTCCTCGCCCCTCACGAGCGCGGCGGCGTTCCGGCCGGCGATCAGGCCCGAGGCGGCGGACTCGACGTAACCCTCAACGCCGGAGATCTGTCCCGCGAAAAACAGATCGTCGCGCGCCTTCGTCTGCCATGTCTCCCGCAGCACGGTCGGCCCGTTGATGTAGGTGTTGCGGTGCACCATGCCGAAGCGCACGAATTCCGCGCCCTCGAGACCGGGAATCAAGGCCAGCACACGGGCCTGCTCTCCCCATTTCAACTGCGTCTGGAAGCCAACGAGGCTGAAATGATCGCCCGCAAGATCGTCCTGACGAAGCTGGACGGCGGCGTACGGAGGCCGACCCGCGCGTGGATCGACGAGGCCCACCGGCTTCATCGGCCCAAACCGCAGCGTGTCGCGGCCGCGGTGCGCCATGACTTCGATGGGCAGGCACCCCTCGAAGAACTTCACCTTGTCGAAGTCGTGGACGGTCGCCGACTCCGCAACCGTCAGCGCGTCATAGAAACGGTCGTACTCTTCTCTGGTCAACGGACAGTTCAGGTAGTCGCCCTGTCCGCCATCGACGCCGCAGGCAGGGGTCAGGGGAGCCGATCCCCGGACGCTCCGGTCCCACCGCGACGCGCGGAAGACCTTCGTCATGTCGATGGTCTCCGCAAGGACAATCGGGCTGATCGCGTCGTAAAAATACAGCTGCTCGCCACCGATGAGCGCCGCGATATCGGCCGACAACGAGTCCGACGTCAACGGCCCGGTGGCGATAATCAGCGGAAACATCGAGGCGTCGGTAGGTACCCGCGCAACCTCCTCGCGCGCGACGGAAATAAGCGGATGTAAGCGGATCGCGTCGGTGATGGCCTGCGAGAAACGCTCGCGATCCACAGCGAGCGCCACGCCCGCCGGCACGCGATGCTCGTCGGCCGTACGCATGACCAGCGAGCCGAGGCGCCGCATCTCCTCCTTGAGCAGGCCAACGGCGTTATCGATCTTGTCACCGCGGAACGAGTTGGAGCAGACCAGCTCCGCCAGGCGGTCGGTCTTGTGCACCGGGGTCGGACGCACGGGACGCATCTCGTGAATGACGACGCGCACGCCGAGCGACGCCGCTTGCCACGCGGCTTCGGAACCGGCGAGACCGCCGCCGAGGATGTGAATCATGCAGGCCTCGGACCGGGCCTCAGGCGCCGGCGGCTTTGCGCCGCGCGCCGCGCGTGGCGGCGCGAGCCGGGGCGGCTCTGCGGCGGCCGGCCGCGCGTCGTGGCGACGGCACGGCGTCGCGGCGAGCCTCGATCAGCGCGGTCGCCTGCTCGAAGGTGAGGGCCTCCGGATTCAACCCCTTTGGAATCGACGCGTTAGTGGTACCGTCGGTCACGTAGGGCCCATAACGACCCGCCAGCACGCGCAGCTTCGCGGTGCCCTGCGTGAGCTCGTGCAGTACCTTCTTCCGCGCCGACGACGGCCGGCGCCGCGACCGCTTCGGCGCGCGCACCAGCGCAAGCGCCGCGTCGAAGGAAATGTTGAAGACGTCGCCCTCCGACTCGAGCGAACGGAATTCATCGCCGTGCTTCACGTACGGACCGAAGCGCCCAAAGTTCGTGGTGATCGGCTCGTTGTCGTCCGGATGCAACCCCACGACGCGCGGGAGCGAGAGCAGCCTGAGCGCCTCGTCCAGCGTAATCGTCGACTCGGTCATTCCAGCCTGCAGCGACGCCCGCTTCGGCTTCTCCACCGTCGCACCTCGCACCGTCGCACCTCGCACCGTTTCGTCAGGTGTCTCACCAAGCTGGACGTAGGCACCGTACCGCCCGTTCATCACGTAGACGCTCAGACCGGTGGCCGGATCGACGCCGACCGTGCGCGGCCCCTCGGCTTTGGCACGCACCAGATCGAGCGCCCTGTCGACGGTGAGATCCGCCGGCGCAATGTCATCGGGCAAGGACGCCGTACGGCCGGGGCCGCCGTCGGCCACCTGCACAAACGGACCGAAGCGTCCGATTCGAACGCGCACGGGATCGCCGCCCTCGGGATCGGCCCCGAGGTCGAGCAGCGGGTAATCGGCTTTCTCGGCGCCATCCTCGACGGCGGGCAGCAGGCCACGGTGCTTCTTGTCGCCGTAGTAGAACTGCCGGAGAAAGGTGACCCATTCCCGTTCACCCCGCGAGATCTCGTCGAGGTCGTCCTCCATCTCCGCCGTGAAGTCGCTCTCGACGAAGTCGCCGAAGTGATCGCGCAGGAGCTTCGTCACCGCGAGCGCCGTGAAACTCGGGACGAGCGCCTTGCCCTGGCGGAACACGTAACCGCGGCGCACGATCGTGGCAATCGTCGGCGCATAGGTGGATGGGCGGCCGATGCCCAGGCGCTCGAGTTCCTTGATGAGCGCTGCCTCCGTAAAGCGCGCGGGCGGTGCTGTCTCATGCCGCTTGGAGTCAGTGCCGAGGAGCGTCAGGGCCGTGGAGCCGTCCGTGTGAATGCGATCGCCAACCGTGCAGTGCGGCAAAATGGTTTCTTGCTCCTCGAGCTCCGCGGCCGGGTCGTCGCTGCCTTCCACATACGCACGGCGGAACCCGGCAAACTCGATTGCCTTGCCGCTGGCCGTCAGCACGGCCACCTCGCCGTCGGCACCCGTGGCCGAGATCTCCATCGTCGTTCGCAGCACGCGCGCATCCACCATCTGCGACGCCATGGTGCGTTTCCAGATCAGGTCGTATAGCTTGAGGTCGTCGGGATCGAGGATGCGCTCAAGCTGGCTGGGTGCCAGCCGGAAATCGCTGGGACGGATGGCTTCGTGCGCTTCCTGCGCGTTCTTGACGCGTGTCTGGTAGCGGCGTGGCGCGTCGTAATACTCGGCCCCGAACATTTCGCGGATGACGCGCGCCGACTCCCGCAGCGCCTTGTCCGACAACGTCGTGGAGTCGGTGCGATGGTAAGTAATCAGTCCTTCCATCTCCCCGTTCCCGATATCCTCACCCTGAAACAGCCGCTGCGCCGCCTGCATCGTCCGCTCCGTGGAGAACCCAAGCTTGCGGCTCGCCTCCTGCGTCAGGGTAGACGTCGTAAAGGGCGGCGCGGGCCGCTCGGCGCCCGGCCTCTGCTCGACGGACGACACGGTCCACGGTACGTTGCGACAAGTCGCGTTCACGAGGCGCCGCGTCGAGGATTCGTCGAGCAGCCGCACATGCTGGTTGCGAAGCGCGCCGGTTTGCGCGTCGAAATCCTTGCCGGTGGCGACGCGCTGTTCGTCGAGGCGAACGAGCGTTGCGACGAACTCGCGCCCGTCTCCCTTGAGCGTGGCCTCGAGATCCCAGTACACGGAGGGATGAAACGCCCGCCGCTCTTCTTCGCGTTCGACTATGAGCCGGACGGCGACGCTTTGCACCCGCCCGGCGCTCAGCCCCGTCTGCACCTTCTTCCACAACAGCGGCGACAGCGTGTAGCCGTACAGCCGATCGAGAATCCGGCGGCTCTCCTGCGCCCGTACGAGGTTCTCGTTGACCTCGCCTGGGTGGTCCAGCGCTTCCCTGACGGCGTCTTCGGTAATTTCGTGGAAGACGATGCGGCGGACCGGAACCTTTGGCTTGAGCAGTCGCGCCAAGTGCCAGCTGATCGATTCGCCTTCGCGGTCGGGGTCGGTGGCAAGCAACACCTCGGACGCGTCCTTGAGCGCGGTCCTCAGGTGGGCCACCTGCTTCTTCTTGTCACTCGGGACGACGTAGTAGGGCGTGAAGTCGCGCTCAACGTCCACGCCCATGCGGCCCCAGTCCTTGGCCTTGATCTCCTTGGGGACATCGGAGGCCGATTCGGGCAGGTCGCGAACGTGGCCGAAGCTCGCCTCGACGCGGTACTTTGCGCCGAGGAAGCGGCCCAGCGTCTTTGCTTTCGCGGGCGATTCGACAATGACAAGCGGTCTGGCAGTCATTTAATAGTCTTTGGTCTCTCGTGAAAGATTTGAATTCACACTAACACGTTCGTCTCTGCCGCATGAAACGGCCTCCCCCGACCCGCTGCACGTGACCCTGGAGTTCCAGCTCAAGCAGGCGCGGCAGCAGCCGAACGCCGTCGACGCCGGATATCGCGGCCAGCCCGTCGAGATCGTAGGCCTGTCCGGCGTGCATCAGCCGTAGCAGCGGATCGCCGGAAGTGCTTGACCGTGCGTCACTTGATGCGTCGACGCCGGCCGACGCCCCGGCAAGTGGCCAACCAAGCTCTTCTACGATATCGTCCGCGCACTCCACAATCTTTGCCCCGTCCCGAATGAGCGCGTGCGCGCCCCGGTTTCGCCCGCTCAGCACGTTGCCCGGTACCGCCATCACATCCCGGCCCTGTTCAAGGGCACAGGCGGCGGTAATCAACGAGCCGGACTTTTCACTTGCCTCGATGACGACGACGGCTCGCGACAAGCCGCTGATGAGACGATTGCGCATCGGAAAATGAAACGCGAGCGGCGGCGTGCCAGGCGGATACTCGCTGAGCACGAGCCCGTCCCGTGAGATCTCACCGGCAAGCGCCGAGTGTTCACGTGGATAGATACGATCGACTCCGGAACCGAGGACGGCGATTGTCCGGCCCGAACGAAGGGCGCCGCGATGAGCGGCGGAATCGACACCGCGCGCAAGACCGCTCACGACCGTGATGCCCAGCGCCGCGAGATCGGCACCGAGCCGCGCCGCGGTCTCGAGCGCCACGGCCGATGCGGCCCGCGATCCGACAACGGCGACCGCGGGCGCGCGGAATCCGTCCAGGGCGCCGCGGTACCACAGCACCGGCGGCGCGTCCGGAATCGCAAGCAGCGCGGCGGGAAAACGCGGATCGTTCCACGCGAGCACGCCGGTCCCCGCGGCTTCCGCGCGCATGCGCACGGCGCGCGCACGGTCGTGGAGTCGACGTGCCTCTTCGAGAAGGACGGGGTCGTCAGCTCGGAGGCGACCGGCGAGACCGACACGTGACAGATCGGGGATGAGCGACAGCGCAACGGCCTCATCCAGCGTCATGAGGTCTCCTGCCGGGCGCCAAGCCCGGCCGCGCTCGCCGCGGGGGGGCCGAAAACGACAAAGAGGCCCGGCACCCCCACCGCGACCTGCGCAGCGATGGCACCCGACCTCGCTGGCTTGATTATAGGCGGCGGATCCGCCACTTTGCAACGTGGTCGACACGCGTCGTCCGTGACGCGGCGCGAGAGCCGCGGAGGACAATTCGCCTGAAAAGGGCCTCGTTCTCGGCCGGGTTGGACCGTCGAACCTGGTACACGGTTTGCTCGACCGTAGTAAGCTGTTGACGCGCGTAAAGCGCTTGCGCGCCGTGTGAACCCGTGACTATATTTGGATTTGGGCCTTTCATGCGCCTCTCGTCCCCGCTCTTAGTGTTTCTCTTGACGCTGAGCGCGGCGCCGCTGGCGGCCGATGCCCGCACCGACGCCAAGAAGCAGGTCGAGTTCGGGATTGCGGTGGCGCGGCGTGGCCTGTGGCGCGAGGCGATCTACCGGTGGGAGCGTGCCGCCCAGATCGACCCCACCTACGCCGCCGCGCATAACAACCTCGCGATCGCCTACGAGCACGAGGGCGATCCGGACAAGGCACGCGCGGCGTATGAGAAAGCGGTTGAGCTCGAACCCAACAACACGCTCATCAAGCAGAACTACGAGCTGTTCAAGGAAATCAATGACCGCGCGACTCGGCAGGACAATCAGTAGTCTTGCTGCGGTCGTCATGACCGCGGCGTGCACCAGCTACTACGAGATCTCGGTTGAGACGCCTATCCGTCCAAAGCTCGACGTGTCGGCGTTCCAGCGTGTGCTGGTGGCGGGCTTCATCGCGGGCGGCACCGATGATGTTGATGGGAACCTCGAGACCACGCGCCTGTTGCGCAGCCAGCTGCGGACCAAGTCGGAGCTGCGCGTCATCGATACTGACATCCTCCCCCTGATGGAAGTGGCCGCTGAAGGGCGCGCGACAAGCGACGCGCCAGCTGAAGGCGAAGGCCCGCCGGTGGCAAGCGCGATCCGGGAAGACGCGGACCTCGAGCCGTACGAGCATCTATTCGCCAACGTCGAGTACTGGAAGCGAATCGGCGAGGAGTATCAGCAGCCGCTCATTGTCACCGGCACGGTGATGTTTGCGCCGCAGGCGCGGTCGGGCATCGTCCAGCGCGACCAGGAGGTCTACGACTCGTTCGGGCGACGGCGCGTCGTCCCCGTCCGCACCTACATGGAGCGGAAGGGGTTCGTGCTCAAGCCCCGCTTTATTTTCATCGACGGACGGACGGGGTCGGTCCTCCACTCGGAAAACTTTCGGGAGGAGATTCTGTACAACGCCAACCAGACGTCGCCCGCCTTGTCCTCGTATTTTGAGCTGATGGACCGGCTGATCCCGAGCTTCCTGAGCACGCTGAGCAGCCAGAAGATCAAGGGCACCCGCGTTTTGCTGCAGTAGAGGTCCTGCCCGCCCGGCGGGTCCGCTGCGCACCACCCGCCCGACGACCCCGCTGTCGGCGGAGGTAGTGGTCAAGTAAACTTGTCCACTACCTCCGCTGCCGGGGGCTTCCAACAGCAGCAAAGCCGGGTTAAGCTGGATCCTTTGCACGGGCCGGCTTTCGGCCCGTCGTGCCAACTCAACCGAGGTAATGTCGTGTACGCCATCATTCAGGCCCGTGGCCGCCAGCTCAAGGTGACGCCCGGCGCCGTCGTCGAGATCGACGGAACACCGGGCGAACGTGGGTCCGAATTCACGTTCGATCGGGTGCTGCTCGTCGAAAAGGACGCCGGTGAGATCCTGGCGGGCGCGCCATTTGTCGCCAATGCGCGCGTCCTTGGCGTGGTGGACGGTGAGTCGCGCGGACCCAAGCTCCGCGTATTCAAGAAGAAGCGGCGCAAGGGGTTCCGGAAAACCCGCGGACATCGCAGCATCTTTACGCGGGTGCGGATCACCGACATTCAGGTGTAGGGGCGGGTCGTGAGACCCGCCCAAGCAGGTTTTCAATCATGGCTACTAAAAAAGGGCAAGGCAGTTCACGCAACGGCCGGGACAGCAACTCACAGCGCCTGGGCGTCAAGCGTCACGACGGGAACCTTGTCACGGGCGGCTCGATCCTGGTGCGCCAGAAGGGACGCCGCTTCGAACCCGGCCTGAACGTCGGGCTCGGCAAGGATCACACGCTCTTCGCGAAGCTGGATGGCAAGGTCCGGTTCGAAGATCATGGCCAGCACGGCCGCCGTATCTCCGTCATTCCTGTTGCCTAGGCTTTGGGCATCAGGCTTGTGGCTTTGGGCCGGAGCCTGAACGCCCAAAGCCTAGGCGCCCAAAGCCGTATACTGATCTTCGATGTTCGTCGATGAGGTGGACATCCATGTGACCGCCGGCGACGGCGGGTGCGGCTGTCTCAGTTTTCGGCGCGAGAAGTTCGTCCCCCGCGGCGGCCCTGACGGAGGCGACGGCGGTCTTGGCGGCTCCGTCTACATCGTCGCCTCCCCCCGCAAGAACACGCTCGTCGACTTCCGTTACCATCCAGAGTTCGAAGCCCGGCGCGGCCAGCACGGACAGGGCGCCAACAGGACCGGCCATAGCGCGGACGATCTCGACATCGAGGTCCCCGTCGGCACCCTCGTCTTTGAAAAGGTGCCTGGAGGAGAAAAGACGGCCGCTCTGGGCGACGGGATGCGGTTACTGGCGGACCTGACCGAGGAGAACCAGAAGGTTCTTATCGCGAAAGGGGGACGTGGCGGGCGGGGTAACGCACGCTTCGTGTCGGCGACCAATCGCGCGCCGCGGCGCGTCGAGCCGGGCGAGCCGGGCGAAGAGCGATTTCTGCGGCTCCAGCTAAAGCTGATTGCGGACGTGGGACTCGTGGGCTTTCCCAACGCCGGCAAATCCACGCTGATTGCCAGAATCTCGGCCGCCCGTCCCAAGATCGCGGATTACCCCTTCACGACGCTGACCCCAAACCTCGGCGTCGTCACGCTGAGCGACGATCGCAGCTTCGTGGTGGCCGACGTCCCGGGACTAATCCAGGGTGCCCACGCCGGCCATGGGCTGGGCGATCGCTTCCTTCGCCACATCGAACGCACCAAGGTGCTCATCCATCTCGTGGACGTGTCGGGCGCATCAGGCCGGGATCCTGTCCAGGACTTCGACACGATCCTCGAAGAGCTGAGCCTGTTCGACCCGAAGGTCGCCGCGAAGCCGCAGATCGTCGCCGCCAACAAGATCGACGCGCTCGACGATCCGTCGCGGCTCACGGGGCTTGAACGGCGCGTCAGGACACTGGAGCTCCCGTTCTGCCGCATCTCAGGCGTCACCGGCGAAGGGGTCGATGACCTGCTCGAGGCGGCGTGGCGACGGATTGCCGCCGTGCGCGAAACCGGTGCCGAGGCGGCACTCTCGTTACGCGACGCATGACGCGGCGGCTGGGCGTGCTCGGAGGCACCTTCGATCCCGTGCACTACGGTCACCTCGATGCCGCGGCCGCCGCGCGCTCCGCGCTGGCGCTCGACGACGTCCTGTTCATGCCGTCTCACGACCCTCCGCATCGACGGGTCGACCCGCATGCGACAGCCTTCCAACGGTTTGCGCTCGTGGCGCTCGCCATCAACGGCATCGAGGGCTACAAAGCGTCCGACGTGGAGCTGCGCCGCGAAGGCAGCTCGTATACATCCGACACCCTGCGCGCGCTCCATGCGGCAGGCTGGGCACCGACGCAGCTTTTCTTCATCCTCGGCGTCGACGCCTTCGCAGAA
>JACPPO010000121.1 GCA_016190945.1 Acidobacteriota bacterium
GAAACGCTCCGCGGCGCCGGTCTTGACGCGATCGCCGATGTGCCATTGGACGCCGTCGCCGATGCCGCCCGCGTTGTCGAGAGCCTGGTGGGCGCCGGTTTTCGGCAGCTTCGTCTCACGATCGAGAACGCCCGCGCGCCGGAACGTACGGCGCTATTTGCGCACGCGGCAGCCCTGCAGGAACAACATCGGTGTATCCAGGCAATCAATCCGTTGCCGGCGCTTGCGGCACCCCGCCGCGCAGGCCCGGGGTCCCCATCGGGCACGCCTGCGCGATGGGGTGGAGATGTGCGCGGCGGGGACCCCGCGCTTCACGCGTTTCCTCCGACCACCGGGTACGACGACGTGAAGGCCGTCGCGATTGCCCGGCTGGCCGCGCTGAATATCCCGACGGTCCAGGTGGATTGGTTTCGCTATGGCCCGAAACTGGCGCAGGTGGCGCTCACGTTCGGCGCCGACGATCTGGACGCTGTGGCGGCCGCCGACGACGCGCCCGAGGGACGCCGCCGAGCGCCGCTTGAGGAAGTGCGCCGCAATATCGAGGCGGCCGGATTTTCGGCGGCCGAGCGGGACGGCCGCTTCCACCTGGTCGCGTGACGCCACCGGTACGCCTGGGCGCGGTTGGATATTTGAACGCCCGCCCGCTGACGTGGACGCTGGACCGCGCGCCGCAGTGCTGGCACCTGCGCTACGACGTTCCGTCGGTCTGCTCGGCGCTCCTGCACGCGGGCCACGTGGACCTCGGCCTCATCCCCTCGATCGATTACCTGGAGGCGCCGGACTATCGGCTGGTGCCCGGCGTCGGGATCGGCTCGCGCGGCCCCGTGGCGTCGGTCGCGCTCTTTACCCGGGTGCCGTTTGGGGGAATCCGCCGAATCGCGTTCGACACCAGCTCACATACGTCGGTGACGCTCGTGAAGGTGCTGTGTCATCACCGGTTTCATATCGCGCCGGAATTCGTCCCGCACGGCCCCGACCTCGAGGCCATGATGCGCGGATCCGACGCCGCCCTGTTGATAGGCGATCCGGCCCTCGAGGCCAACCATGATGCGCTCGGCCTGCGGAAGATCGATCTGGGTGCGGAATGGACCGCCATGACGGGCCTGCCGTTCGTCTATGCCGCGTGGACCGGTCGGGCGGGTGCGATCACCGCGGCCGAGGTGCGCCTGCTGCAGGACGCGCAGGAGGAGGGCGCGCGATTCACGAGCGCAATCGCGGCGGAGTACGGACGCGGAAACCCCTCCGTCACGGCACGTGCGGCCGCATATCTAAGAGATAATGTGAAGTACGGGCTTGGCTCGGACGAAATCAGTGGACTGCAGATGTTCCTCGACTACGCCGCGGACCTCGGGCTGGCTCCGCGAAAGCGATCGCTGGGATTCTTTTGATGCTCGATGAGCTCGCCGGGACCGTGACGGCTGGGGTGCGCGTGAGCCCCACCGACGCGCTTGAGCTCTATCGACACGCCCCTACACATCTGCTCGGCCGTCTTGCCGACACGATCCGTGCGCGCAAACATCCGGATCGGGTCGTGAGTTACATCATCGATCGCAACGTCAACTACACGAACGTCTGCGTCGCGCGGTGCAACTTCTGCGCATTCTACCGCCCGGTCGGCTCTGCTGAAGGCTACGTTCTGGGCTTCGACGAGATCTTCCGCAAGATCGACGAGACGATCGCCGTCGGCGGACACCAGCTCTTGTTGCAGGGCGGTCATAACCCCGACCTGCCAATCGCATGGTACGAGAACCTGTTCCGCGCCGTGAAGGTCCGATACCCCGACTTTAAGCTTCACGCGTTGTCGCCGCCTGAGGTGCTGCACATCTCGCGGATCAACCAGTTGCCCGTCCCCGCCGTGATTGCGCGGCTCGTGGCTGCGGGCCTCGACAGCATTCCAGGCGGGGGAGCAGAAATTCTGGTCGACCGTGTTCGCAAGTTGTTGAATTGCTACGGCAAGGCGTCCGCCGACGAATGGCTCGCCGTGATGCGCCACGCGCATCTCGCGGGGTTGCGAACGACGGCTACGATGATGTATGGCACGGTGGAGACCGACGAGGAGCGCATCGAACACATGATGCGACTTCGCGATCTGCAGGATGAGACCGGCGGGTTCACCGCGTTCATCGCCTGGAGCTATCAGCCGGAGCACACCGAGCGTGGCGGCACCGAAGCCACCGGGATCGACTACCTTCGCACGCTCGCGCTTGCGCGCATCGTCCTCGACAACTTCGACAACCTGCAGGCGTCGTGGGTGACACAGGGGGGCAAGGTCGGCCAGCTCAGCCTCGCGTACGGCGCCAACGACATGGGCAGCGTAATGATCGAGGAGAACGTGGTGCGCGCGGCGGGCGCGGCCTACTGCATGGACGAAGTCGAGATCGTGGTGAACATCGAAGATGCCGGCTTCATTCCCAAGCGGCGGAACATGCACTACGAGATTCTCGGCGACCCCATCTTCCGCGCGCGTGACGTCCCGCGGATGCTGACGCTCGGCAAGGCACGGGCCGACGACGACTCGTCCATCCCTGAGGAGCTCCGTCAATACCCCGCGCGCAGCAGGGCGGGGAAACAGCGGCGCCTCGCCCACTAGGTCCAAGGTCGAAGGTCGGAGGTCAAATCCTCTGCGCGTAAACTCCATGTGCCCTTTGCCCTTGAGCTCCTGACCTACGTATGAGTATTTACCGCGCCGAGTGGGTTCTTCCGATCGCGGCGCCCCTCCTCCGTGACGGCTGGGTCGCCATCGAGCGCGGTTGCATCGCGGGGGTTGGTACCGGCCGCAAGCCTGACGCGATTGACCTCGGCCGGGTCGTCATCCTTCCTGCACTTGTCAATGCACACACACATCTCGAGCTGTCGTACTTGAGAGGGGTGGTGCCTCCGACCGACCGGTTCCTCGACTGGATTCGCGCGATCATGGCGGCGCGTCGGCAGTTTCCCAATCCCGACGATCCCGCAATCCTCAAGGCCGCGCGCGCCGGGATCGAGGAAGCCCGCGCGAGCGGCACGGGCCTGATGGGTGACATCAGCAATTCGCTTGTGACCGTACCGCTGCTGCGCGAGGCGGCCATGCCGGGGCGGGTGTTCTACGAGCTGCTGGGCTTCAATGCGGATGACACGGCGGGGCGCGTGCGCGACGCGCGCGCCCAAGTGGATGGTGCCGACAGCGCTGACGGGGACGTTCGGGTCGCCTTGGCGCCCCACGCGCCGTATTCGGTATCGCCCGGGTTGTTTTCCGCGATCCGCGAAGACCTCGACGCGCATCCCGGCGATATCTCGAGTGTGCACCTCGGCGAGTCGGCTGAGGAGGTTGAGTTCATCGGGCGTGGCACGGGAGGCTGGCGTGACGTGTTAACCGGTCTGGGCGTCTGGACGGACGCGTGGCGGGTGCCGGGCGTGTCACCCGTGAGGTACCTCGCCGATCTTGGCTTTCTTGACTCACGCGTGCTCGCCGTGCACGGCGTCCAGTGTGACGGCGACGCCCTGTCGAGGCTGCGGGCGCTCCGGACGACGGTCGTCTCGTGTCCGCGAAGCAACCGGTACGTGGGCGTGGGTGATCCGCCGCTCGAGGCGTTTTACGCGACGGGCGTCAGTGTCGCCTTTGGGACCGACAGCCTCGCCAGCGTTGGGGATCTGAACATGTTCGGAGAGCTGGCAGCCGCCAGGCAGCTCGCGCCCCGGGTGTCCGCGCGGCAGCTGCTCGAGAGTGCCACGCTGTGCGGTGCGCGCGCGCTCGGTTTCGGGGAGCAGTTCGGGAGCCTCGAACAGGGAAAGCAGGCAGCTCTGGTCGCGGTGCAGCTGCCCGCGCGCGTCAGCGATGTGGAAGAATACCTGCTCAGCGGCATCGAGCCCGCGGCGATCACGTGGCTCGACCGCGGAACCCCCAAGTCCTAATGAGCAAATCCCAACTCCGTTTTGGGATTTGGGACCTGGTCGTTGGGACTTGATCTGTGACATGCAAGAGCTCGCCACGTAGCTCTCATTCGTCCGTTTCAGCCACTCGGTGTTTGCGCTGCCGTTTGCGCTGACAGGGGCGCTGCTGGCGTGGCGCACTGAGCGGTTCGCCTGGTCGCAGCTGCTTTGGATCATCGTCTGCATGGCGAGCGCGAGGAGCGCAGCCATGGGGTTTAACCGCCTGGTCGACGCCAGGTTCGACGCCTTGAACCCGCGGACCTCGATGCGCGAGCTGCCGCGCGGCGCGATGTCGACCACCGAAGCCGCGCTGTTTGTCGCCGTGTCATCCGCAGGCTTCGTATACGGCACCGCGCGACTCAGCACCTTGTGCC
This sequence comes from Acidobacteriota bacterium, assembly GCA_016190945.1. Lineage (GTDB taxonomy): Bacteria > Acidobacteriota > Vicinamibacteria > Vicinamibacterales > UBA2999 > JACPPO01. The sequence continues at coordinate 4,284 of JACPPO010000121.1, forward strand.
TGCTGTTGTCGCCGCTCGCGCTCGCGATTGTCTTCTGGTACTCCCTCGCTAAGCGGTACACGTCTTACACGCAGCTGTTCCTTGGCCTGGCCATGGCCGTGGCGCCTGTCGGAGGCTGGATCGGCGCCGGCGGCCGCGAGGGAGTCGAACCGTGGCTGCTGGGCCTCGCCATCGGGCTCTGGGTGGGGGGGTTCGACATCCTGTATGCCTGCCAGGACGTCGAGTTCGATCGGCAGCACGGACTTCGATCGATTCCCGCGCGGTTCGGCGTCGGCACCGCCATTCTTCTCTCGCGGCTGATGCACGTCGCCACGATCGTTGCGATGGCCGCACTGTGGCGCGTCGCGGATCTCCCGCCGTTGTACCTGGCTGGCGTTGCGGTGGTCGGGTGCCTGCTCGCATACGAGCAGTCGCTGGTCCATGAAGGGGATCTTTCGCAGGTCAAGAAGGCTTTCGATTTGAACGGCTACGTGGCGATCATCTACTTCGCGACGACGGCGCTGTCGCTGTTCCTCGGGTGACCACGCCGCCGGACAAGACGCCTGATCGCATCGCGGGGATGTTCGACGCGATCGCGCCCCGGTACGACCTGCTCAATCACGTGCTGAGCGCCGGCATCGACAGGCGCTGGAGGGCCAGGGCGATCCGATCGCTCCGGTTGACAGGGCGCGAAACCCTGCTCGACGTCTGTACGGGCACCGCCGATGTTGCGCTCCATGCATGTAGGGGCGGCGCTTCAGGCCCACCCGCTGCGCGCGCGATCGGCGTCGACTTCGCGGCGGCGATGCTGTCTGTTGGGCGGCGCAAGCTGCGGGCGACTGGGGAAGACCGGAGGATAACGCTCGTGCGCGGCGACGCGACTCGCCTCCCAATGCGCGATGGAACCGTGGATGTGGCAACGGTGGCCTTCGGCGTTCGCAACGTCGAGCGCCCTGAACTCGCCTGCGGCGAGGTGGCCAGAGTGATGCGGCGGGGTGGTCGCCTGGCGATTCTCGAATTCGGCGTGCCCCGCGTGCCGGGCATCGGCACGCTCTACCTCTGGTACTTCAAATGCCTGCTCCCGTCGGTGGGGCGGATGGTTTCCGGTCACACTGCAGCCTATTCCTACCTGCCTGCATCGGTAGGGACCTTCCCGTCGCCGGATGAGTTCGTGAGGATCCTGGAGCAAGCAGGTTTTGTTCACGTCCGCGCACACCCGCTGACCTTCGGCATCGTCTATCTGTATACGGCCGTCAAACGCTAGCTAGTGGGTAGCTGGTTGTTGGGTAGTTGGTAGCGTTGGGCGTTGGTGCTACCAGCTACCGACCCTCGACTACCAGCTAAGTCCTTGTCCTGCCGGATGTTATAATTCGTATTCACACCTGTGATTCATTTCGATCTCGACGATCGGTACCTGGACGATAAGGTCGTCGGCCACGCCATCCCGCGACGCGAAGGCGTCTTTCTGTCGGTCGTCTTTCACGGGCTTCTGCTGGCCGCGCTCATCTACGCTCCACGGATTCCGTTCTTCCAGCTCACCCCGGAGGATTTGGAGCGCAGGCGCGCGGAGCTTCAGCAGCGGCTGGAGGACGAGCGGCAGCGTACATTCGTGTTCGTGCAGCCGCGGGTCGATCTCCGCGCGTTGGAGCCACCCCTGCGTGCGCCGCTGTCCGACCAAGACCGCACCGCGCAGGCTCCCGAGGCGCGCCGGCCAGAGAATCCGTTGCCGTTTTCACAGGGTAACTCCGCGGAGCGGGTTGAGGCTGAGGTGGCCGAGCGCGCTCGGGGGCCAGAAGACACGTCTCAGCCGCGGCCGCAACCGGAGAGCCAGTTGGCGCGGGCGCTGTCGCCGACCGACACCGGGTTACGCGTCCCGTCTGAGACACCGCCGCCGCGCGCCGCCGGGTCGCTCGGTGAGGCGCTCCGCAACCTGCAGCGGTACGTGCAGGACGAGACCTTCAACAACCCGCAGGGCAGCAACGACCGTCCCGGCGCCACGATTCAGTTCGACACCAAGGGAGTCGAATTCGGGCCGTGGCTGCGGCGCTTCGTGGCGCAGGTGCGGCGGAACTGGTTCATTCCGCAGGCCGCCATGGTCATGAGCGGCCACGTCGTGCTGCAGTTCGACATTCACCGCGACGGCGCGATCACCGATCTCGTCATCGTGCAGCCGTCCTCGATCGACGCGTTCAACAACGCCGCGTACGGCGCAATCGTAACATCGAACCCCACGGCGCCGCTCCCGTCCGAATACCCGTCGGACCAGGCGTTGTTCACCGTCACCTTCTATTACAACGAAGAGCCGCCGAGGTGACGCCGAACATCGATGAACGATGATCGATGATTCAATCGATGTTCAAGCCATCGATCGGTGATGGTCGAATGCCGACGAGAGTCCAGCAGCTCGGCCTCCTGCTCCTGCTCACCGCGCTCATCGTGTACGTCTTCCTCCGCCTTTCACGCTGAAGGATAGAAGACGAGATCGTCGTTAGCGGGCTTCACGGTTCGTTTCAGACTTGGACCGGCGTGAGACGGAAAACACGGCTGGCGAATTGGGAGGCTCGCTTGACGTCTCCCGCGCGCAGGGCGTCTCGGACAGAGCAAGATCGTGTCGCTGAAATAGCCGAGTCGGAAGTAAGTGCCGACTGGATAACGAAACTGATAAGTGCTCCCGCAGCTGCCGCCAGCCAATCTCTTCGGCCAAGTCCAGGGCGTTCGGACAGCTCTATCAAATGGTCCAACTTTTCCTGAAGGAGATCAAAATGCTCTACGGATAGGAACCCTTCTTGTCGGACTCGGTGTGCGAATTCACCAAGACTCCGAGTAATCCGTGCCTGCTCCTCTGCTGAAAAGGGTGTGTTTTCGAGTAACGCCTGCCGATGTTCAGAGTCGCCTACTGCCTTTTCAAACGATGCCCACAAGTCGGGAGTCATCTGTTCGTTGGCAATCGTCTCCTGATCTTCAAGATAACTCTCAATATCACTAAGCCACTGTTCGAACTTCATCTCGACGCCGCTAATAGTGACCCCCACGGGCATATTTCCAAAACCTGGCTCGGGAAACCCTTCCGGATAACGCGCCTTGTAAATCGTAAAAGTACCGCAAAAATACTTCTGACTGTCTGCATGAACCGAAAAGCGGAATGGCGTATTACGAAACTGCACGACAAACGACCGCTCACGTTGCGGCCCTTCCCAAGTTGCTTGGAAGTCTCGTGGTTCAAAACCGGATTTGCTGATTATTTCTAGCAGGCGATTCCGGTCTCTCTTAAGCATCGGATCCGTAACCCTACTGAGTTGGCCGTCTAACGCCTGCGCTTCAGCCGCGAAGGCGCTTACGAGCCTTTCGCTTCGGTGCCGGCTTCCGGCGCGCCTTCGCCGGCTGCAAGCGCTTGTTAGGCTGCACCTGACTTACGAGAGGGTATTTCTCCGGATGTTCGATCGATTCCACCGCCAAGTCGACATCTAGATCTGGCCAGTACAAATGGTGCGGACTCGGAAGCTGAACGTTCGTGAGTTCCCGTACCGACGCCTCCCGAAACCAGGGAAATTCCTGGAAGGGGACAAACAATTCGCGTTCGCCGACGAACAGCCAAAACCCGTGTCGCGAAACGTTAGTGACTTCCGCCGGAAAAGTGCTTTGCCCAGGCGCCACGGATTTCATTGAGGTGCTCCTCGATCAATTTCTGAATTTCTGTTACCTGTTGCGGCTTGAGGCTAAAGTTCGCGGCCAGCTCCACAGCCGGATCAATCCAAAACTTCGCTTCGCCGTCGGCATGTTGCACATGAACGTGTGCCCTCCGCTCCTCTCGGGAAAAGAAATAGAAGCGAAAGCCGCCGACACGCAGAACCGTCGGACTCACAGAGCCAGCATAGCGTAACGTGCCAGATTGGGTTTCATTGAGAAACCGAAAAGATGCCGCGAAGTTCCCGGCAGCCTAACGCCTGCGGCTCACCAGCGGCGGCCACTCACCGATGATGCAAATCAGCTGATGCTCCCGCCCGCCCGCCGACTGATGCAGCCGCTTGTTATGCGGCCCCGCGCACTACGCCGAAGGTTCACGCCTTGCGAGGGCCTGTTCGCACGCTCGCTTCAGACGGGGCACGTCCTGTTCAACAGCGCGATACACTAACTGAAGGTCCACGCCCAGATAGTCGTGCACCAACACGTTGCGGAATCCGGCGAGCCCCTTCCAGTCGACCTCTGGATACGACTCCTTGACGGATTCGCTCAGCCGCTGAGCGGATTCAGCCAGCGTCTGCAGATTGCGGATGACCCCGTCCTGAATCAGCGGCGACGAGAAGAAGCCCTCCCGTCCGACGGCCGTGTACTCTTCAATGCGGGCGATGCAGCGAAGCACGTGTCGCAAATAGACGCCAGCGTCCTTCACAATGGGACGGCCTCTTCGAGTACGCGGTCGCGAAGAAGGTCATCGAGGCCACGCTCCGTTACGACTTGCACGCGGCGGCCCAGAAGCTCTTCAAGATCGGCGACTAGCCCACCCGGAAACCATGCGCTCGGCTCTGCACCGACTTCGATCAACAGATCTACGTCGCTCTGCGGCCCGGCGTCGCCCCGCGCCATCGAGCCAAACACGCGGACCCCCGTCACACCATGGCGCCTGGCCAACCGGAGTATCTGTTCCCGCTTCGTTTGTACGAGGTCCACCACGAGCCTTCCTCCAAGCAGTTCGGAGCCAGTGTAACCCTTATGACTCGTCGCCTCGAATTCAAGCCGCATAACGTTGCGAATGAGCCGCGCGTCTCACGATCGCCTGGCACGTCGGCTCCATTCGCGTGTTAGCCCGCGCTGTTCCGCCAGGCGACGACGCGCAAAGCGGGCAACCGCGACTCGCTTGGGTACAGCGAATTTCCGACGGTGGGCCTTGATACGATCCAGAGCCCCCAAGGTGTCTGCGGTGAGGTAACTCTCGCCACAGTGTGGGCACACCCAGACCGGCACGTTCTCAACGACCAGGAGAGTCGGGCCCCGTCCGTAACTCCGAGTCACGTGCCGGAGCCGAACACCAGGTGTCCCGCAGATAGCACACCGAGAAGTGTCGACGGATGAAC
>JACPPO010000122.1 GCA_016190945.1 Acidobacteriota bacterium
CAGCTACGCCAGGGTGCGCTACGAGAGTGTCTATCCCGGCGTGGACCTGGTCTACTACGGCAATCAGCGCCAGCTCGAGTACGACTTCGTCGTCGCGCCCGGCGCCGACCCCGGCGCCATCAAGCTCGCCTTCGAGGGCGCCCGGAGCATCGAACGCGACGCGAGCGGCAACCTCATCCTGCGCACGGCCGGTGGCGATCTGCGCATGCACAAGCCCGTCGTCTACCAGGAGGTGGGTGGGGTCAAACGGCTGATCCCGGGCCGGTACGTGGTCGCGAGCAAGCAGCAGGTCGGCTTCCACGTGGCCGCCTACGACCGGAGCAAGCCGCTCGTCATCGACCCGGTGCTCGTCTACTCCACCTTCCTCGGCGGCAGCGGCAATGACTTTGGCTTCCGTATCGCCGTGGACTCTGCTGGCAACGCCTACGTGACGGGGGGGACTGATTCGACCAACTTCCCGGGGCCGGGCGGCATCGCCGCTCCGAAGCTGGGGTCCAGCGCCAAGGGTGCCGGCGGCGACGTCTTCGTGACGAAGCTCAATCCCGCAGGCACGGCGCTGGTCTACTCCACCTACCTCGGCGGCAGCGGCAATGATGGCGGCATCGGTATCGCCGTGGACTCTGCCGGCAACGCCTACGTGACGGGGACGACCAACTCGGCCGACTTCCCGACGACGCTCGGGGCCTTTGACGTAACGTTTAACGGCGTCCAAGACGTCTTTGTGACGAAGCTCAATCCCGCCGGCTCGGCGCTCGTCTATTCCACGTATCTCGGTGGTAGCGGCTTTGAGCGACCCAACGGTATCGCCGTGGATTCTGCCGGCAACGCCTACGTGATGGGCCGGACCACTTCGACCATTTCGACCAACCCTTTGTTGAACTTTCCGACCACGGCGGGGGCGTTCCAGACTATCGCCCCCGGCGGCGACGCCTTCAACCCCCAGGACGTGTTCGTGACCAAGCTCAATCCCGCCGGCTCGGCCCTGGTCTATTCCACCTTCCTCGGCGGCAACCGCAATGACGAAGGCGTCGGTATGGCCGTGGACTCGGCCGGGAACGCCTACGTGACGGGGTTTACCACCTCGACCAACTTCCCGACCACGGCCGGAGCCTTTGCTGGAACGTTGGGCGGGCCCCAGGACGCGTTTGTGACGAAGCTCGATGCCGCCGGCTCCGACCTCGTCTACTCCACCTACCTCGGCGGCAGCGGCGGCAGCCTCGGCATCGGTATCGCCGTAGACTCTGCCGGCAACGCCTATGTGACGGGCCAAGCCTTTTCCAACTTCCCGACGACCGCGAGCGCGTTTCAGGCCACGCAGCCCACGTGTACCCCGCTACCCCCCCCTCTAAGTTTTCTAAGCTGCAGCGTCGACGCCTTTGTGGCGAAGATTGATCCCTCCCAGAGCGGAATCG
>JACPPO010000124.1 GCA_016190945.1 Acidobacteriota bacterium
GGGTCGAGAGTGATGCAGGTCAACCTGGTGCAGACCTGCCGGAAGTGCCACCCCGAGGCGACCGAAAACTTCCCTGCGGCCTGGCTCTCCCACTACGAGCCGAGCTGGAAGAAGGCCCCACTCGTCTATGCGGTGAAGCTCTTCTATGCGATCTTCATCCCCTTTGTCATCGGCGGGCTGATCCTGCAGATCCTCCTTCACCTGTGGCGGGTCGTGGTGAACCGATGACCGGGTCCGTGACGCGCTTTACGGTTCGGCAGCGCCTCGAGCACCTCTGCGTGATGGTCCTCTTCCTCCTGCTGGCGGTGACCGGCCTCCCCCAGAAGTTCTTCGAGGCCGGCTGGGCCCGGTGGATCATCGGGGTCCTCGGTGGCATCGACCGGATCAGGTGGCTCCACCGCACCTCCGGGATCCTCTTCGCCGTCCTGGCGGGGGTCCACCTCCTGACGGCCCTTGCGCTCGTCCTGTCGGGGAGGGCAGCGCCCTCCCTCGTCCCGGCGCGGAAGGACTTCGGAGACGCGCTGGTCATGCTCCGGTATTACCTGGGCCTCTCGGAGGAGCAGGCCCGGTTCGACCGGTACGATTACCGGCAGAAGTTCGAGTACTGGGGCCTCGTCCTCGGCGGGGCCGTCATGATCGTGACGGGGTTCATCCTCTACTTCCCCACCAGCGTCACCCGCGTCCTGACGGGGGAGGTGATCCCGGCCGCGAAGGTGGCCCACAGCAACGAGGGCCTCCTGGCCTTTCTGGTGGTGATTATCTGGCACGTCTACAATGCCCACCTCTCCCCCGACGTCTTTCCTTTCGACTCCAGCATCTTCACCGGGAAGATCAGCCGGGAACGGATGGAAAAGGAGCACCCGCTGGAGTACGCGGAAATGAACGAGCACAAGAGACAAGGGGAGCCACGGGAAGATGGCTGAGTACGCCGGTCAGGCGATCGTTCACGCCCTCGTGGCAGCCCTGGTGGTGGAGGCGCTGGTCCGCCTGTGGCGGGTTCAGATCCCGGACCTGCGGCTGGCCTTCCGCCTCCTCGTCCTGGCCTTCCCCCTGCTCGTTCTCCCTGCCTTCTTCCTCCTGGCCCCAGCCAGAGGGGAGGAGTGGTTCAGGGAGCGATGGGCCATTTTCGTGGGGGGGCGATGGGGGGAAC
>JACPPO010000123.1 GCA_016190945.1 Acidobacteriota bacterium
GCTCCCACGTTTGGTCCGCGACTGGCAGCGGCTGGCTGCAAGCCCGCATCCACGTTGCTTGGCGTGGCAAGCCTGTTTCATCCGGAGATCATGATCGAAATCGAAGCGACCGCCGTCGCGTAGACTTCGTGTGCCATCCGGACGCCGCGAATTCGCTGCGCCGTGGGGTGCCTCTGCGGTGGGGATGCCCCGCCTCATACCCGTGAGTCATGAAACCGGTTCTAGCTAGTCAAAGTCCAGCAATGTCGTGCGAGCGTTATCGATTCTGTCTTGCGACGGTCTGTCGCGTGGTGGCCTTCCTTGCGGTCCGAGTCGAGCCCGCAGGACGGCTCGAGTGGTGCGAGCGCCCCGAACGCATTTCGAGCGCCCGCGCGATGATCTTGTCGAACATCGCGCCTGTCTTCGCCCCCCGGGCGGGGCGACTCGATTGCCAGATGTCGGGATTGTGCTTCGACAGGATGTCGGCGAAGTCGCTGCGGCTCTTGACGCTGAGCGGCGCGAATTCCGCGATGTCCACGTCGCCCGCCCAATCATCGCGGTGCTTGATGAGGAGCCAGGACCGGTCGGCACCAGTGGACGACCGGCGGGCTCCTTTGGTGCGCACCAGCACCCACGATCCTTTGAGCTTGTACCCGTCGAGCGTGAACTTGAGGTCGCCCTTTTTCAGGGCCGCATCCACATCGTCGACTTCCGGCGTCCACGTGCCGCGGTCCCACACCATCACGATGCCCGCGCCATAGCCTGAAGGGATCACCCCCTCGAACTCGCCGTATTCAAGAGGATGATCCTCGACGAGCATGGCGAGCCGTTTGGTCGCCGGGTCGAGCGACGGCCCCTTGGGGACGGCCCACGACAACAGCACGCCCTCGTGCTCGAGACGCAAGTCGTAGTGCAGATGGCTGGCGAGGTGCTTCTGGACACAGAAGAATCGCGGCGTGCGGCCGGCCGGAGACTGATGCCGCTTCCTGCCGGCGGGCTCAGGCGACTTCGTGAAGTCCCGTTTTTCTCGGTACTTGTCGAGCGCCACGGTCAACTGGCCCTGGCGGTCAGCCGCCTCATGGGCCGCGCGAACAGCAGTAGCAGGACGCCGGCCCCGATACCGAACGCGCCTACCGCACCAAAGAGGCTCGGAAGGGTCATGGCTTCGTAGAATCCGGCCATGCGACCACCCAGGTAGTTGCCCACGGCCCCAGCCAGGAACCAGACGCCCATGATCAGGCCCCCAATTCGCACCGGCGCCAGTTGGCTCATCGCACTCAGGCCCACGGGCTCAGGAGGAGTTCTCCACAGGTGTGCAGGAAGTACACGACAGCAAGCCACATGGGGCTGACCATCATGCCCTGCTCGGCGAGTACGGCGCCACCCACCAGCACGGCGAAGCCAGCGCCGACGAGCACCAGGCCAGCGCCGAACTTGGCCGGGCTCGACGGCTCCGTGCCGCGGCGCGCGAGCCACACCCACAGCCACGCAAACAGCGGGGCGAGCGTGATGATAAACAGCGAGTTGAGCGATTGGAACCAGCTGCTCGGGAAGCTCCAACCAAGGATAGACGTGCGCGTGTTGCGATCGGCAAAGAGATTGAGTGTGGAGCCTGCCTGCTCGAATTGCGACCAGAAGAGCGTCGCGGCCAGGAACAGCACGCCGATGACGTAGAGCTGCTTCCGCTCCGCCGGCGTCCAGCCTGAGCTAAGGTAGAGCCACCCGAAGAACGCCACAGTCAGCCCAAGGAGGAAATAACCGGCGGCATCCGCGACTTGCGTGGGGGTCACGAGCAGCAGGCCGGAGTACATGCCGATGTTTGCGACCACCAGAATGGTGACGAGCAGCCCCACCCAACGCAGCGCGCCGCGTCGTTGACGCGCGAGCGCGTCAGGCGATCCGTTAGTCGCGGGGTATCGTCCCGCGTCTCCCAGGTACTTGCGCCCGAGCGTGTACTGCACGAGCCCAAGCACCATTCCGACCCCGGCCGCGGCGAAACCGAGATGCCAGTTCACGCGCTGCCCCAGATAGCCGCACACCAGCGGCGCCATGAAGGCGCCGGTGTTGATGCCCATGTAGAAGATCGAATACCCGGCGTCCCGCCTCGCATCGTCAGCCGGGTACAACCGCCCGACAATCACACTCGCGTTGCCTTTCAGCAGGCCGGTGCCGATGACGATGAGCAGGAGTCCAAGATAGAAGGTCGAAAGAGACGGGATGGCCATGCTGAAATGGCCGCTCGCAATCAGTATCCCGCCGTAGAGTACCGCGCGCTGCGGGCCGATCAGCCGATCCGCGACCCAGCCGCCCGGCAGCGTCGCGAGGTACACCATTGACGTGTACAAGCCGTAGGTCGCTCCGGCCGTCGTCGGATCGAAACCGAGACCGCCTGCAGCCGGCGCAGCCGTCATGAACAGGATCAGCAGCGCGCGCATGCCGTAGTAGCTGAAGCGCTCCCACATCTCTGTGAAAAACAGCGTGGAAAGCCCGCGCGGATGGCCGAAGAAGGTTGCTTCGCCGGTAGCCATGGCCTCAGAGAGTAATTCTTTTCCATACAATGGTGGGGTGCGGGCGCTTCTCGTCTCAACCTACGATCTCGGCCGTCAGCCGTTTGGCTTGGCTTCGCCCGCCGCGTGGCTTCGAGCAGCCGGCGTGAAGGTCGAGTGCGTTGATACGTCGCGCGTCCCGCTTGAGGACCACCAGATTGCCGCGGCGACGGTCATCGCGTTCTACCTGCCGATGCACACAGCTACCAGGCTCGCCGGGCCGCTCATCGACCGGACGCGGCGTGTCAATCCGGCGGCCCGCCTCTGCGCGTATGGACTGTACGCGCCGCTTAACGCGGCGTGGCTCGGCGAGCGGGGCGTCACTGAGGTTCTCGGGCCGGAGGCGGAAGCGGAGCTGGTGGATCTGGTCAAAGCCCAAAGCCCAAAGCCCAAAGCTCAAAGCCTTCCTCGACTGCGCTTCATCAGACCCGACCGAGCGGGGCTCCCAACGCTGGAGCGATATGCGTCGCTGCGGATGCCTGACGGCAGCCGGCGAATCATGGGGAGCACCGATGCGACTCGCGGCTGCAAGCACCTCTGCCGCCATTGCCCGATTGTTCCGGTCTATCAGGGGCGGTTCCGCGTGGTGCCACTCGATGTCGTGATGGAGGATATTCGCGCGCAAGTCGCCGCCGGCGCGCAGCACATCTCGTTTGGCGATCCGGATTTCTTGAACGGGCCGGCGCACGCGCGCCATCTCGTCGAGCGCGTCAACTGCGAATTTCCCGACATTTCGTACGACGTCACGATCAAGATTGAGCACCTCCTCGACCATGCGGACATGATTCCGGTGCTGCGTGACACCGGATGCCTTTTTATCACCAGCGCCGTCGAAGCGATAGACGACTTCGTGCTCGACAGGCTGAGGAAGGGGCACACACGGGCCGACTTCGTGAGCGTCGCCGCGTTGTGCCGGAAGGCCGCGGTCACGCTCGTGCCCACGTTCGTGCCTTTTACTCCGTGGACGACACTCGCTGGATATGTTGAGCTGCTGGATTTGCTGAAGGAGCTGGATCTGGTCGAGCAGGTGGCGCCGATCCAGCTTGCGATCCGGCTGCTGGTGACTTCCGGCTCGCCGCTCCTGGATCTGCCGGACGTCCGCGAGGCGGTGTCGCCTTTCGATCCCGCGTCCTTGACGTGGCCCTGGCGTCACCACGACGCGCGTATTGACGCGCTGCAGGCGGCGGTCATGCAGCTGGTTGGCGGTGCATCCGAAACGGCACGGTGGGAGGTCTTCAGCGCGATCTCGGCGCTGGCCCGCGCGCACGCGAGCCTGCCTCCGGGGCGGGACCGCGCCACGCGTCGCGCGCCGGTGCCCTATGTCAGCGAGCCGTGGTACTGCTGCGCCGAACCGATGGAGAACTTGTGAGGCGCGTCCTGCTGGTCGCGACCACGACCGGGTATCAGATTCGATCCTTTGGCGAGGCGGCCGAGAAACTCGGCGTCCGTCTCGTCTTCGCGAGCGACCGGTGCGGCCGGCTCGAGGATCCGTGGTGGGACGGGGCGATTCCAGTCCGGTTTCACGAGGAGGCGCGCTCGGTCGACGCCGTGGTATCGGCGTGCGGGGGAGCGCCGCCAGATGGGATCGTGGCGGTGGGTGACCGGCCGGCGGTGCTGGCCGCGCGGCTCGCTCGCGCGTTCGGCCTGCCCGGCCATCCGCCCGAGGCCACCGCGACCAGTCGAAACAAGCTTGCTACCCGTCGAGCGCTACAGGCCGCCGGCCTCCCGACGCCGTGGTTCGTATCCAGGCCGATTGAGGGCGAGGTCGACGACCTGGCCGTCCGCGTCGAGTATCCGGCGGTCATCAAACCGCTTGCGCTGTCAGGCAGTCGCGGTGTGGTGCGGGTCGACAATGCCACCGAATTGGTCTCCGCTTTCGATCGTCTGCGCCGGCTGCTGCGGAGGCGGGATGTACGTCTCGAACGGGACGAAGCGCACGAGCAGGCGCTCGTCGAAGGGTTCGTTTCCGGCACCGAGTACGCGGTCGAGGGCCTGCTCAACCACGGGACGCTGCAATTGCTGGCGATTCTTGACAAGCCCGATCCGCTAAACGGCCCGTTCTTCGAAGAGACGATCTATCGCACGCCATCGGTGGCACCGCTGGAGCTACAGCAGCACATCGCAGCCGCCACCACGGCGGCGGCTGCCGCCATCGGCCTGCATCATGGGCCGGTGCACGCCGAGTGTCGCATCTCCGGTGAAGCGGTCTATGTGCTCGAAGTCGCGGCCCGGCCGATCGGCGGCCTGTGTTCACGTGCGTTGCGTTTTCGATCCGGAGGCCTACAGATTCGATCGGAAAACCCAGAAGCCTCCGAGGGAGCTGGCGCTGTCGTGTCGCTCGAGGAGGTACTGCTGCGTCACGCCCTGGGCGAAGATGTCTCGCTTTACATGCGCGAGCAGGCGGCATCGGGAGTCATGATGATCCCGATCCCGAAACGCGGCGTGTATCGACGAGTCGACGGCGTGGATGAGGCGAAACATGTTGCCGGGATCGAAGATGTCCGGATCACCGCCAAACCTGACACGATGCTCGTGCCGCTGCCGGAGGGAAAGAGCTACCTCGGCTTCATCTTTGCGCGTGCCGCGAAGCCGTGTGGAGTGGATCGTGCATTGCGCGACGCGCACGCACGATTGCGTTTCGTGATCGATCGCGAGGTGGCGGTCGCGCCTGTCTAGTGCTACTTTGTCAGATCGCGATCCGGCGGCGAGGCGTACGCATGTCACTCCGCAAAAGGCACCCCACGGCGCAAGCGTGCGCCGCGAGAGGCGGGCGGAGGTGCCATTGGCCGGTTGTATGTCGAGCGGAGCCGGTTTGCGGAGGAGGTGTCACGCCTCATGCCCGGACTGCGAATCTGGCGAGGTAGTGCTTGGCTAAGACTTGGGTCGGTATCAGCTTCCGTTATTTCGCCTGCTCCGGCACGTAGCCGGGCGGGAGCGCGGCGCCCTCGCCAAAGAAGAAATCCTCCATCTGTTTCGCGATGATTTCCTGCGCTTCCTTCTGCCACGGCATCAGGCGGTACTCATTCAGGATCATCTTCATCCGTTCTTCCCAGAGCTTCCACGCCTGGGTGGACACCGTGTCGTAGATGCGCTGTCCCAGATCGCCTGGCCATGGAGGCGCGTCCAGTCCCGGCAATTCCTTCTGGAACTTCACGCACTGCACCGTGCGGCCGCTCTTATTGCCGGTGGGTGCAGCGTCTTGAGGCGTGGGGGCACAGTCGTCCATAGCCGCAATGGTAACCCAGGGACGTCGGGAGTTGATTCAGATTCCAACCTCAACTGTAGGGTTCCGCTTCAGGGTGTGGCATTTCCGCTCTGTTTCTACGTGATTGCGCAATTGCCACTTACGCCTCACATGTTTTTCTGTCGGGCTGGCATACGTTTTGTAGCTCTAGCTCTATTGTCTATTGGCCAACGCTCCCCTTGTAGGGCGGGTGACAGGAAACCAGGAGGAGTGCCATGGACGGACTACGAAAAGAACGCCGTGGATTTGCCTCGATGTCAACGGACAAGCAGCGCGAGATTGCCAGCAAAGGCGGCCGTGCCGCGCACGAAAAGGGTACGGCGCACGAATGGACACCGGACGAAGCACGCGCTGCGGGCCGAAAGGGCGGTCAGATCAGCCGTGGAGGCCGCGGACGTCTCGGTACCCCGGCCACGGCCATGGACGTCACTGATCTCGGCACGGCTCATGGTAGATCAAAGGGCAAAGGGTGAAGGTTAAATGGCTAGTCCGCGATTTTCTCGACCTGCACGCGCGCGTCGTTGAAGCATGCGCCGCCACCGAGATCGGTCAGTGTATCCGGGACCAGCGCGTTGGCTGTGTAGCCATTGGCGGTATGTCGGCGCCACAGTCCCTTCGGTAGTGAAACCGTGCCGGTTCGAATCCAGGCGCCGACGGACAGGTGGCACCGCACCTCGCCAAGCGCGTTGAACACGCGAACGGCATCGCCGTCAGCCAGCCCTCGAGCCGCGGCATCGTCTGGATGCATCAGCAAGTGCACGTCAGGCCGCGGCAGCTCCGCCAGGGTCGAACTGATGGTGCGATCGCTGGCTGGCGAGATGAGCGCCAGAGGAAAAGCCGGCGTGCCGGGATCCGGCTGATAAGCATAAAGGCCCGCTGGCGCCTCGGCATCGAGGTCCGCGGGAAACAGATTCGCCTTGCGATCCGGCGTCAGTGGCCAGACGTCGTGAAATTGAATCGGGCGGCCGCCGTGCGGGGGGGTGGCCGTGCCGCGGTCACGAAGGCCACGCCCTATGGCGTCGGGCAGTCGCGCGAGGACATCGAGCATCTCCTCCAGCTCGCCACTGGGGTCCTCGTCGCCGCGCAGGTCGAGGCGCTGCAGCAGCTCGCCGAACAGCTCCGCGTTGGAACGCGCCTCACCAGCCGCTTCGACAACCGGCCTCCCCAATTGAAGACTGATAGGACCGTAGCCGCGCGCAATCTCGTATCCTTCGAGAAATGTCGTGGCCGGCAGCAGCACGTCGGCATAGCGGGCCGTGTCGGTCATGACCTGCTCGAAGACGACGGTGAAGAGGTCCTCGCGCTCGAGCCCCTTGAGAATTTTCCGCTGATGCGGCGACGTGACGGCCGCGTTGTTGTTGTAGACGAACAGCACTGTGACGGGCGGATCGTGCTCGTCGAGCAGCGCGCGGCCCAGATGATTCATGTTGACGACACGGGTCGCCGGCTCTTCGGTCCCGATCCAGTCCCGGGTGATGCCCCAAGACGCCGAGTTGCTCATCGTGTAGCCGCCGCCACGCACGCCGAACTTGCCTGCCGACGCGGGCAACGCGAGGATGGCCAGCGACGCGTTGCCGCCGTTGCGGTTGCGCTCCTGGCCCCAGCCGCAGCGAATCAACGCAGGGCTCGCGGCGGCATACGTCTGGGCCGCGGCACGCAGGTCGTCGGCTGCGATGCCCGCTTCCGCGGCGGTTCGTTCAAATGTCCACGGCCGCGCGCGCTCCCGTAATTGCCAGGCGCCGCGCGTGTGCGCCGCCAGAAACGAGGTGTCGGCGTGACCTTCTTCAAATAGATACCGGTGAATCGCCAGCGCCACCGGCAGGTCGGTGCCCGGCCGCACCGCCAGATGAATGTCGGCCTGTCTGGCCAGCGGTGTCGTGCGGGGGTCGATGACGATCAGTCGTGCGCCGCGGCGCTGCGCGTCCCGGATGTACGGGACGAGATGGATGCCAGAGGTCGACGGGTTGGCGCCCCAGAGGACGATCGCCTTCGCCTCCGGGAAGTCTTCGTAGGCGACCGACGGCATCTTGCCGTACATCGCCATGTTGGCGGCGCCTGTCGGAGCGGCGCACACCGTTCGCCCCAGCCGCGACGCGCCGAGGCGGCGGAACAATGTCGCGTCGCTCGTATCCTGCGTCAGCAGCCCGTTTGATCCGCCGTACGAGTAGGGGAGGATCGATTCGCCGCCCCAGCGCTGCCGCGCGTCCCGCAGCCGACCGACAATGGTCGCAAACGCTTCGTCCCACGAGACGCGCGCGAAGCTGGCCAGACCCTTGGGCCCCTTCCGAACGGCCGGGTAGAGCAGTCGATCCGGACCGTAGACCCGCTCGGGAAATCGCCGGACCTTGGCGCAGATGTAGCCGCCGGTGACCGGGTTCGAGTGCGAGCCGTCAATGGTCGTGACGCGGCCGTTCTGAACGGTGACGTCGAGACTGCAGGAATCCGGACAATCGAGAGGGCAGACGGTAGCGACGGTGTGCTCAGTGGCGAACGCGTTGGCGGTCTTCATGACCTGTGAGGCCTAGGAACGGTCCGAACGGTCCGAAGGATTCCAACGAGAGGGGTAGTGCGACGCCACGTAGTCTTCGAGAAGCGTGCGGAACCCTTCCGCGAGCTCGTCATAGGTGCCCCGCATCGTGGTGAAGTGCTCGCCGTCGATGTAGACGGGGCAGTTCGGCGCCTCACCGGTACCCGGCAGGCTGATTCCGATGTTGGCGGCCTTTGATTCGCCCGGCCCATTGACGACGCAGCCCATGACGGCGAGGGTGAGGGTCTCGACCCCTTCGTACTGCCGTTTCCAGTCGGGCATTCGCGCGTGGATGTACTCCTGCGTCCGCTCGGCCAGCTCCTGGAACGTTGTGCTTGTCGTGCGCCCGCAGCCTGGACACGCGGTGACGCTCGGTGAGAACGATCGAATGCCGAGCGCCTGTAGCACCTCACACGCGGCGTAGACCTCTTCGCGTCGGTCGCCGCCGGGCCTTGGCGTCAACGAGACACGGATGGTGTCACCGATGCCCTCGTTGAGCAGGATGCCGAGGGCGGAGGCAGACCAGACGACGCCCTTCAGCCCCATGCCGGCTTCGGTGAGACCGAGGTGCAGCGGCTGCTCCGTCTTGCGCGCCAGGTCGCGATAGATCGCGATCAGGTCGCGCGGGCGCGAGACCTTGCAGGAGATGATGATCCGGTCTTTCCGCAGGCCCGTCTCGAGCGCCAGTTCAGTGGACTCGACGGCCGATAGCACCATGCACTCGTTCAGAATCTCTTCGGACGAGCGGCCCAGGTCGCGGTCGGTGTTCTCCTGCATCTTCGCGACCACCAGGTCCTGGTTCAGCGACCCGCCGTTGACGCCAATGCGGACCGGCTTGTCCTGATCGATGGCGACTTTGCAGATCGTGGCGAAGCGCTCATCACGTCGCGAGCCGGTGCCGACGTTACCGGGATTGATGCGGTACTTGTCCAGCGCGGCCGCGCATGCGGGGTGGCGCGCCAGCAGCAGGTGGCCGTTGTAGTGGAAGTCGCCGATGAGCGGCGCCTGGCAGCCGGCATCGAGCATCCGGCGCTTGATCTCCGGGACAGCGGCGGCGGCTTCGGGCACGTTGACCGTAACGCGAACGAGCTCCGAGCCCGCCTCCGCCAGCTCGATGCACTGCTGCGCCGTGGCGGCTGCGTCCGCCGTATCGGTCATCGTCATCGACTGGACGCCGACTGGTGCGCCTCCGCCAATCTGCAGGTGCCCGACGCGCACGCCGATTGTCCGGTGTAGCCTGACGGCCTCCATGACTGCCTTAATGATACCGTGTCGAATTGTGACGGACGCCACGCGCAAGACGCTGACGTGTGGGTGCCAGGTCGATACCGCGCGCGATTTCCTGGGGCGAATCGTAGGTACGATTGCCGTCAGGGGTGATGGCTGCCCGGATGCGAAGCACGTGCCCGGGCGCGTGGTGGTTATGCCGGGCCGCGAGCACGCGAGGCCGGAGTAGCGCGGACGATGAAGCGGTTCGGGGCGGAACCGACGTAGGCGAACGGATAACAGGTCAAGAGCGTGAGCATCGCGGCGTTGGTCGCATCCGGATCTCGTCGGCGGCGCGGATGTCGCGCAGACGCCGCAAGAAGGTATCGCGATGGCCGGCGAGGTCGATGCTGCCGATTTCGCCCGGGAGCGCCGAGACTCCGGAAGCGAAAGAAGATCGCGTACGGCCTCTCGCTATCAGAACGTACCGGCGAGAAACTGCACGTAGGCCTCCTCAGCCACGCCGATCACGCGGGCAAGCGTGAGTTTCGCGACGTTGAACGCATACAGACTTGAAATGTAGTCGGCGTTGGCCGCCCCGGCTGCGTCCTGCGCCTGAAGAGTGTCGCCGCCCGCGCCATCCGGACGGGGCTCGACAGGGTCGGCTCGACCTACCACAGCCAGGTTTAGCGGACTGGAGACCGCCGCTGGCGTCATCGCTGCAACGCGATCCTTGGACCGGGCAGGTTGCTCTTCCGCCAGCTGGGCAGCGCCGCGCGCGAGCAGTAATTGCTCTTCAGCCGCCTGCATATCGACCAGCGCGTTCTGGATCTCGTAATAGATCGCATCGCGCAAGTCTTCGAGCTTGGCCTTCTCCTGACGCAGCTCCGCATCGGCTTGGAGCACGTTCCCGCGGGTCTCGCCTCCCATGATCGGCACATGGAGAATGCCTTGCAAACCGAAGGTCTGCTTGATGCTGGGAGGTTCCTGTCCGATCTTGCCGATGTCGGCGCGGATGTGCACGGTCGGCAAGCGTTCGCTCGACGCCGAACGCCGCTTGGCCTCGGCCGCCTGCACTCGTGCGAGTTGCGCCCGGAAGTCGGCGCGATCGCGGTAAGCGCGCCCCAGCGCATCGTCAAGCGTCATCGGGCGCAGCGGAGCGTACGGCATCCGATCAGACAACGTGAACTGCTGCCCGCGTGGGAGACCGATCGCCTGCGCGAGCGCCAGCTTCTGCTTCGTCAGCGTGGCCTGCAGAGCCACGACACGCTGCCGCTCGCCTAGCAGGCGGACGCGTCCGGGCAGTGAGTCGCCGCCGGCACCTCGAGGGACAGCCAGCACAACTTCGGCCGAATCGGCGCGTGCCGCCGCGGCGGCGAGCTGGCCCTCGGTCACGCCCACTTGAAAGTACAGGTGGGCAACCGCAAGCACGACCAAGTCACGCGCGTGCTTGGAGGCATGCGCCGCGGCAGTCGCTCTCGCCGCCCCCTCTCTGGCTTCATACACAGCCGGCAAATTCATCAACGCCTGCGAGAAAAACAGGCGCACGTCAAGAACATTGAAGGGTCCGACGACCGGAACATCGAATCCGAAGGCCGCCGGATTCACCTTCTGCCGGCTCCGAGCGAAGCCGGCCGAGACGTTTGGAAGCACGTCGGCTAACGCCTGCCAGCGCTCGCCATCACGCAGGCGCACCTCTTGTTCCTCAAGCAGCACGCCCAGATTCTTTTGCAACCCCCGCTGGATGGCATCGGTCAGCGTCAGCGAAATTGGAGCGGACGGTGACATACCGAGGGATTGCACACCGAGGGTCGCCGGAAGCGGACCGGCAGGCTGCCCCTGTAGGGTCGGCGACGGCGTCGGGCGCGGATCGAACGGGTTCTCTCTGGCTTCACGCGCGACCGCGTCTGCAATGGAGCCGGCCAGCGAACCCGTGCGAGACGATGCCTGACCTGCGGGCTGCGACTGAGCAGACGTCGCTGATTTACCAGCTGGGGTCGCCGGCTGCGCCTCTGTCAGCGCAAAAGAGCCCACCACCAGAACGGCAGCAAATGCGTACGTGATCTTCATCGAACTTCCTCCACACAACCTTGTAATTATATTTCTCCCTGTGCTGAATCGTGGTGTCGTTCCGGTTCACTGCTGCGACTGTCCTTCTGCAACGCGCAAGAGGGGTTGACCGTGCAAATCGACCAGGGCCGCTGAGAGAATGACTGCGGCCGTGTTGATGTTGATATTGATGGTGCCGGTGGACTTGCCACTGCCTTCGTAGACTCCTGCCCTCCACCGGGCGGATGTTCGAGCAACGGAGACCTTCCGGTCTCGATCTCCCCAATGCGATGGCGGTGCGCTCAAAGGGAGCCGGCGGGGACTATCCCAGCAAAGAGGATAGTCCACCGAGCCGTCGGTGCCTAGACAATATCGAATGACCGGCTCGCTGTCGTAACGTCGTAATGCTGTCGCACTCGACAAGGTGGCGTGAGCCACCGTATGAAGCCGGACCGGGCGGCTACGCGTTGGCCGCGCGACCGGGTCACGGCTGCGTTGAGACGCCTCCGGCGCTCGCGCCGCTGCGCCGGTTTGTACCTGGTCGGGGAGATGCCGGATGTTGACGGGCGCCTGGGCGGGTTCAACTTTCAGTGGGCGTGATCGTCGGCGTGGGTCGCCGGACGCGCCACCGCTCGCGCGCTGAGCGATCCGCCCGTCAGTGCACGGCCGGCTCGTACCGCTTGAAGGCCGCTTCCAGCGCGGCGGCCGTCACACGAAAATGCGACGCGCTCCAGACCACGCGTCCATCACGGACGAGCAGCGCTTGTGGCGTTTCGTGCCGCACGCCGAGCTTGCGCGCGACCGCGTTCGAGACATCGCGGTGGGTCTGGACGGTGACCATCGCATAGCTCGCGTCCGCCGGACGCTCGTTCAGGTGGGCGACGAGCTCGTTGAGCGCTTCGGCGCTCGTGCCGCACGTACGACTGTGTTTGAACAGCAGCAGCGGCCGGTCACCGGACGAGGCCAGCACCCGATCGAGATCATCGAGCCCGTGAAGGGTCTTCAACTGAGAATGCACTACTGACAGTGTAGCAGGCGGAGCGAAACGGGTTCCTGGGAGCCGCGCAGTATACTGAGGAGTCTTGAAACCGTCTCTTCCCGCCGGAGTGGTGAAACTGGCAGACGCGCCGGACTCAAAATCCGGTGGGGGTCACCCCCCGTGTGGGTTCGATTCCCACCTCCGGCACCATTGTCTCGCCCGCGGCCTGTGACCCGTGACTATTCTTGTCATTGAGGACGATTCCAGCGTCCTCTCCCTGGTGGAGCGCCTCCTCACGGCGAAGGGCTACACGGTCCTGGTTGCGCATGACCCCAATGACGCGGCCGGCGTCTTGGCGAAGCACGGCAAGCCACCCGATCTGCTCCTGGCCGACATCATTCTGGGCGGGCAAACAGGTGTCGAGTACGCGCACTCGCTGAAAGAGGCGCATCCGCCGCTCAAAGTCGTGTTCATGACGGGTCTCACGCACCGTGCGCCGGCGGCCCTGCGGACCGGGTTGGGGCCGGTCCTGCACAAGCCCTTCGGCGCCGACGAGCTGTACCGCATCATCGAAGAGCGCTAGTCTGGCCCCAAACGGCATCCGCCCGTCCCGCGCTATGGAGACGTGACTTGCAACCGAAACGCATAATCGGGAATAGACGTTCCTACGACGATCGCATCGCCATTCCGTAGCTCGGTTCGTCCACCCGTACGGTTACCGCCTACAAGTTCGCCGGCCACGATGGTCCCGCACGCACTGCCCCGGTCAACCAGGAAGAAGTTATTACCCACGTACTCAATCGCGAAGTGTTCACGCGAGTCGCGGCTGCCTTGTCCCGCCGGGCTTCCATGCGATCATCGGCCGATGAATAACCTCTACCTGCTGGCTGCGGCAGGGGTGGCC
>JACPPO010000126.1 GCA_016190945.1 Acidobacteriota bacterium
ATTGCTTCCGGCGGGATTGGTGACCGTCAGCGTTACCGTATAGCTGCCGGCCATGGTGTAGGTTTTGGTGGGATTCTGGGAAGAGCCGTTGGTGCCATCGCCGAAGTTCCAGTACCAGCTTACGATGTTGCCGGTGGAGGTATCGGCGAAGGTGACCGTGTTGGGGGCGCCGCCGCCGGGCGGGTTGAGGGTCCTGGTGAAGCAGGCCGCGGGGGCGGCGTAGGTGCTGACGGTCTGGCTGGTGGAGCTGGAGCCGGCCGGGTTGGCGACCGTCAGGGTCACGGTGTGGTTGCCGACGTTGCTATAAATTTTGGTGGGGTTCTGGGAAGAGCTGCCCGTGCCGTCGCCGAAGTTCCATGACCAGCTAGTGGGACTGCCGGTGGAGCTATCGGCAAAGGTAACCGTGACCGGGACGACGCCGCCGGCAGGGTTGAGGCTTTTGGTGAAGCCGGCCGCGGGGGCGGTGTAGGTGGTGATAGTCTGGCTGGTGGAGCCGGAGCCGGCGGCATTGGCGACCGTCAGGGTCACGGTGTAGCTGCCGGGGTTGCTATAAATCTTGGTGGGGTTCTGGGAAGAGCTGCCCGTGCCGTCGCCGAAGTTCCAGGACCAGGAGGTGGGATTACCGGTAGAGGTATCGGTAAAGGTAACCGTGTTGGGGACCGCCCCGTTTGACGGGTTCAGGCTTTTGCTGAAGCCGGCCACCGGTGGCGCCGCGAACTTGGTCAGGAAAGCGTCCGTTCCGCCGAGACCAGTCTCGCCGGACAGGTTCCCGTTCGTGTATCCTGCCACATACACATTCCCCGAGCCATCCACGCCCACGCTAACAGCCGAGTCACCGCCATTGGTCCCGAACTGGCGTGTCCACTGCTCTACACCGGAGCCGTCGTACTTACGTACAAAGGCGTCATACCCCCCGGCGTTCTGGCCGGACAGGTCCCCGTACGTAGATCCGGCCGCATAGACATTCCCGAAACCATCCACGGCGACGCCGAAAGCGTAATCATAGCCGCCGGTGCCGAACTGGCGGGTCCATTGCTCGGCGCCGGAGCTGTCATACTTGCGTAGGAAGGCATCTTGGTTTCCTGCGTTCTGGCCGGACAGGTTTCCACCCGTATCTCCGCCTACATAGACATTCCCGAAAGCATCCACGGCGACGCCCAAAGGTTCATCACCGCCGGTGGTGCCGAACTGGCGGGTCCATTGCTCGGCGCCGGAGGTATCGTATTTCCGTACAAAGGCGTCATACCCCCCCGCGCTCTGCCCAGACAGGTTTCCGATCGTAGTTCCGACTACATGGACGTTCCCGGCGCCATCCACGGCGACGGCGAAAGCTTCATCACCGCCGGTGGTGCCGAACTGGCGGGTCCATTGCTCCACACCCGAACTGGCATACTTGCGGACAAAGGCGTCATTGGTCCCTGCGTTCTGGCCGGACAGGTTTCCATACGTAGGTCCGGCTATGTAGATGTTTCCAGCGCCGTCCACGGCGACGCCCAAAGCGCGATCATCGCTGCCGGTGCCGAACTGGCGGGTCCATAGCTCGGCGCCGGAGGCGTCATACTTGCGTACAAAAGCGTCAGAGTATCCAGCGTTCTGGCCGGACAGATTCCCCTGCGTATATCCGGCGACATAGACATTCCCGGCGCCATCCACGGCAACGCCGAGTGCGTAATCTTCGCTGGTGGTGCCGAACTGGCGGGTCCATTGTTCCACACCCGAACTGTCATACTTGCGCACAAAGGCGTCACCGGATCCTGCGTTCTGGCCGGACAGGTTTCCAAACGTAGTTCCGGCTATGTAGACATTCCCGGAGCCATCCACGGCGACGCCGCGTGCATAATCTTCGCCGCTGGTGCCGAACTGTCGGACCCAGGAGATGTCCGGGGGGTCACTCTTGGGCCGGGCGACGGCTTTCGGTTTGGCCGCCTGCAGGGGCGAGGTGCGGGTTGCCGCCGGCGGCGCCGGCGTGGGCGCTGGCGGTGGCGGAGGTACCCGACCGGGTGTTGCTGTGGCCGACGGTGAAGCCGCTGCGGTGGGCTTCGGCGTGGGCGATGGCGAAACCGCGGGAGTGGGTGTTGCCGTCGGTGATGGCGACGCCACCGGAGCCGGCGTGGCCGCCGGCGCGGCGCGGGCCTCCATGGCCCGCGGCAGCGCCGGGACCAGCATGTTCAGGACAACCAGGACCGGGATCACCAGCCTGCTAACAGGCCGCGACTTCACGGGATGACCTCCTCTG
>JACPPO010000128.1 GCA_016190945.1 Acidobacteriota bacterium
GCGCGCGACCTGCTCCGCCCCGACAGAGCCATGAATACCGACGCCCTGATCTGCGGAGACGACGACGAGGCGAAGCGCGTCGTCACGACGCTTGCCGGCAAGATCCCCGGCCTGCGACCGGTCGATGCCGGGCCGCTGGAGAGCGCCAGGTACCTGGAAGCGGCGACAGCGCTCCTGATCAACATCAACCGTATGTACAAGGCGCATGCCTCCATTCGCATCCTCGGGATCTAGGCTGCGCGTCCGTGGCATCGCGCTGCGAGTCGCCGCGCTGGCCACCATCGTCTGCGCGCTGTCCGTACCCGACCGCGGCCCTGCAACTGCCCTGGCAGAGGTGGTCGAAAGCCCGCCGGGCGCCATCCGCGTCGTGGCGCAGGATTCATCCATCCGGTTCGGCCAGGGTGTCGATTTCAGCCTGAGCCTCGAGGGCGATGCCGATATCACCTCGATCCTGACCTACTTTCGGCCGCTCGGGACCCGGACCATCACGACCTACGGCTATGCCGAGTTCGCGCCAGGCCGAAAAGTGACCGCGCGCCTGACGATCCCTACCGCCGCACCTACCTATTACCCGCCGGGCGTCGTATTCGAGGTCCGGTACGAGGTCGCCGACGCCGCGGGCAATCGCATCGATACGGAGCCGCTGACGGTCGAATACCTGGACCCGGGTTTCACATGGAGGCGGCTATCGAAGGGCAACCTGACCGCTATCTATCATGACCGCCAGGCGTCGACTATCGACGACCTCCTCACCGAGCTTTCTCGCAGGGTGCCACGCATCGAGTCGACGGTTGGCGCCGATACGACCGGGACGGGGGACGAATACAGGGCGGTCCTGTTCAATTCGAACGCGGAAGCCCGGCGTGCGTTCCCGTTCGTGAGCCAGGCGGCCACGGAGGGCCACGTCTTCGCCGGCTTCGCCTACGAACAGTACGGGCTCTTCGTGCTGGACCACGCCGCGGTGCCCGGCGTCACTCACGAACTCACGCACCTGATATTCGGGCGGGCGACGAACAGCCCGACGGCCAAGCGGCCCGCATGGCTGAACGAAGGCCTGGCCGTCTATTTCGAAACCGGGACGCGTTCTGCGACTGCCGCCAGCCTCGCCGGTGCCATCCGCAACGACCGGCTCCTGCCCCTGCGCGCCATGAATTCAATTCCCGGGCGTCCTGAAAAGATCGACGTGTTCTATCCCGAGGCCGGCAACTTCGTCGGCTATCTGATCGAACGCTACGGGGAGGAGCGGATGCGGTCGCTGGTGAGCGCCCTGCGAGACGGTCTGCTTCCCACCGCGGCGGTCACGGCCGCGTATGGCGTCTCACTGGAGGAACTCGAGGCCGGGTGGCGTCGCGATGTCGGAGCCAGGATCGAGGCACCGCCGCCTGCCCCGACGACGTCAGTGACTTCCGGGGCAACCACATCCGCGCCAACCGGGCAATCGCCGGCTGCCCCGACTGCCCCGGGCCCCTCGGCGCCATCGGCGTCGACTATCCCGGTTGGTACGACCAGCCAGCCGACATCCTTTACGATCTGGTGGTTTGTCGCCGGACTTGTCATAACCACGGCCATGTCAGCGGCCATCTACTTCGTCAAGAGGACGCGCCGAGGAGGATCTTGAGCCAGACTAAACGATCGGCGCGCCGTGCCGCGTATATCTACACCAGCGCGATGGCGCAGCACACATACGGCGAAGCGCATCCAATGAAGCCAATCCGGCTGCAGCAC
>JACPPO010000130.1 GCA_016190945.1 Acidobacteriota bacterium
CTCGTCGTTGAGTTTAACCTCTGTGAACTCAACCACCGGAAGGACAATGACCTGGAGGTCGTCTGGTTGCTCTGCAAGGAGAGCTGGCGAAATGCACGCCTGGGGGAGTACTTCGAGCGGCGACCGGCCCTGAGCCGCTTCACACTCGGCGCCTTGATCATGTCAGAGCCTGTCGTAGACGTTCTCCGTAGGGAGCCTCGCCGCATCTCACGAGACACGCATATTGATGAGGACCAAGTGCGCGGCGTTCTGATCACGGAAGTGCTTCGGCGTGAAGTCCTTGAAGGTGAGAAAGCCGACTCGGCGAAGAAACTCGTGGCCAGGGCGGCGCATCGCGTTCTTCGCAAGATAGAAAAGGAACCGGACCCGGGCGTTCCCCCCGGAGGATCGCCACCGCGTTAACAGTTTGACTGCTGCCTCACCCGCTGGAGCCGGCGCGCCCGCCGTCTCGTGGGATCACGTCGCCGCGGCGCACGGCTCAGCGCGCAACGTTATGCCGCCTGAATTCCGGACAGGACGATCATGTTGACAAGACAACTGGGACACCTCATCGTGAATCCTGACGTCATCGAGGCAGGTTGATCATGGCTCGACCGATCGAAGTGAAGGCGCTCCCGAACTTTCGGATTTGGCTCCGATACGATGACAAGACCGAGGGAGAGGTCGATCTCTCCGACTTGGCTGGGCGTGGTGTGTTCAAAGCCTGGGAGGACCCAGCGTTCTTCAATTCGGTTCGGCTCGGTTCGCATGGAGCGATCGAATGGGGACCTGACATCGACATGTGTCCGGATGCGATGTACTTGCGGCTCACGGGCAAGTCGCCGGAGGACATCTTCCCAAGTCTGCGGTCGGTCCACGCGGATGCCTGAGATTTGCCGGTTCTACGGCATCGTCATCAAGATGTACTTCGCGGATCATGCACCGCCCCATTTTCATGCCGAATACGCGGAGCACGAGGCGCGAATCGCCATCGACACGTTGGCGGTGATTTCGGGCAAATTGCCGCCGCGGGCCATGGGCCTGGTGGCCGAATGGGCGACGCTCCACCAGCAGGAGCTCTCGGGGTTGTGGGATCAGGCGAAACGGCTGGAACCGCTTCACCGCCTTGATCCATTGCCGTAGTATCGACGCGCGGCATAACAGGCAAATGGAGCCGTCGTTTCAGACCCGGGCGAGGGCTCGCTTCGCATGGACGCTATCTACAGTCTTGCTCCGGACAAGTCCGCAGCTCGTAGCACGGGCGTGAGCGCGGAGCCTCAGGAGCAAACCGTTCTATGTCAGGCGCAAGCCGCGACGTGAGAGATGGCGGGCGCTGTTGGCTGGTTGAGTGTCGAGCGGAGCCTCTATGCGGGGTCCCCACGGCGCACGCGTGCGCCGTGGGGTGCCTTTGCGGAGGAGGTTCCGCGTCTCATGCCCGAGTCGCGCCCTTGCGCAGCCCCTTCCACCCCTCTTCAAAAAGCGTGTAGACCGACGGCACGAGAACCAGCGTCACCATGCTGGAGGCCAGCATGCCGCCGATGACGACGCGGGCGAGCGGGGCCTGGAGCTCGCCGCCCTCGCCAAGCCCGATCGCCATCGGCACGAGTCCCAGTATCGTGGCGCACGAGGTCATCAGAATCGGGCGGAGCCGCCGGCGGCCGCCCAGCTCGACCGCCTCGCGCAACGGCACGCCGTCGCGGCGTCGCAGCGTATTGACGTAATCCACCAGCAGAATCGCGTTGCTGACGACGATCCCGGCGAGCATGATGACGCCGATGTACGCCTGCATGCTGAAGGAGGTGCCCGTCACGAGCAGCGCGGTGACGATGCCGATCCCCGCGACCGGAATCGAGAGCATGATGATGAAGGGGTCGCGCAGCGATTCGAACTGGGAGGCCATCACGGCGTAGACCAGCAGGATCGCCAGGATCAGCACGAGCTGCAGCTGCCGGAACGAGCGCGCCTGCTCCTCCACCTCCGCGCCGAAGCCGACCGCGAAGTCGGGCGGCACCCGCACCTGGTCGAGCCGAGCTTCCACGGCCGCAACCGCGTCGCTCAGGCTCGTTTCAATGTCCGCGTTCACGCGGGTGATGCGTTCCATGTTCTTACGATCGATCTGCACCGGCCCCGCCGCGCGGCGGGTGGCGAGCAGGTTGCGGGCCGGTACGACCTGGCCCGTCGGCGTGCTGACGAGTACGTCGCCAATATCAGCGATGCCCTCGCGATCGGCTTCGCGCAGGCGCACGATGACCGGGTACTCGTTGCCGCGTTCGCGGAACTGGGCCGCCTGCGTGCCGGCGACGTTGGTTTGAATGGTGTTGGCGACGCTTTGCACGGTCATGCCGAGCATGGCCGCTTTCGGGCGATCGACGCGAATCGTGATCTCGGGGCGGCCTTCGTCGCGGCCGACACGCACGTCGACGATTCCCGGCGTGCCTTCCATGACCGCGCGTGCCTCCTGCGCGATCCGGCGCGCGTCATCCAGGTCGTCGCCGCGAATTTCGAGCGCGAGCCGGCTGTCGCCATCGCCGCCGCCGAGGAGTCGATTCAACTGGAAGTTGCCGCCGGACGGATTGGCGCGCACGATCACGCCGGGAAGTCCGGCAAGCTGGCGCCGGAGGTCCTGGGCGATCTGATCGTTGGTGCGCGTGCGCTCCTCGCGCGGCGCCAGGCGAATATTCATCTGTCCACGGTTGCTGTTGCCCCCTCCGCCGAAGCCGCCGAAGCCGCCGAAGCCCCCCCCGCTCGTGATGACGGTGGTGGCCTCAGGGACGGACTGCCGCACCATCTCCTCGAGGCGCAGCATGACGGCTTCAGTCCGTTCGACGCGCGTGCCGATCGGCAGCTCGGCGTTGACGTTGACTTCACCCTCATCCGTCTGCGGCAGCAGCTCGCTCGAGAGCAGGGGATAGAGCAGCACGGCCAGGACGACCGAGGCGATCGCGCCGCTGATGACGGTCGGCCGGTGCGCCAGCGCCACGTGCAGGAACGCGCGGTAGCCCTCGTCGATGCGATCGAGGAACCGCTCGCTGGCGCGATAGAAGCGCCCGAACCGGCCCGCCCGCGCCGCGTCCTCGCCCGGCGTGCGCAGCCAGCGGGAGCAGAGCACCGGCACGATCGTGACCGCGACGAAGAGCGACATCGCGAGGGAGAACATCACCACGACCGAGAGCTGGCCGAAGAGGATGCTCGACGTGCCCGACAAGAAGAGCAGCGGGATGAATACCGCGATATGGGTCAGCGTCGCGGTCAGAATGGCGGACCAGACTTCCTCGCTGGCGTCGATGGCGGCCGTCATCTTCTCCTTGCCCATGTGCAGGTGCCGGTGGGTGTTCTCGAGTACCACGATCGCCGCGTCGACGATCATGCCGATGCCGAGCGCCAGCCCGCCAAATGTCATCGTGTTCAGGGTAAATCCGCCGAAATAGAGCAGCGCGAACGTGCCGATCACCGAAACCGGGATGGACGTGCAGACGATGAGCGTCGAGCGGAAGTCGCGCAGGAACGCAAAGATGATCAACACCACGAGGAGGCCGCCCACAAGGGCGTGCTCCCGGACGTTGTTGATGGCGCGTTCGATGAACGTCGACTGATCGTTGGTGACGAGGACGCGGATGCCGGGCACCTCGCGGTTGATCCGTTCGACTTCGGCCTTGATGCCATCCGCGACGGCGACGGTGTTCTCGCCGGTCTGCTTGTTCACGCTCATGCGGACGCCGGGCCGGCCGTCGATCCGCAGGAACTGACGCCGGTCCTCGGTCGAGTCGATGACTTCGGCGATGTCGCGCACGTAGATCGGCACGTTCTGTCGGGTCATCACCACGAGGTCCCGGATGTCGTCGAGGCTGGTGAATTCCCCCTGGCTGCGGACGAGATAGGTCGCGTCGCCCTGTGACACCTCGCCGAGCGGCGTGTTCTGGTTCTCCTGCCGCAGCATCTGTACCACGCGCTCGACCGACAGGTTCAGCGCCGTGATCTTTTCCCGGGACAGCTCGACATGGATCTGGCGCCGAAGGCCTCCGTTGACCGTGACGGCGGCCACGCCAGGGGCGCGCTCGAGACGCGTGGACAGCTCGTTCTGGGCGATCTCGCGGAGGGTGACAGGGTCGAAGTCGCCTTCAACGGCCAGGTTGATGATCGGCATCGCGTTCGCGTCGGCCTTGAAAATCTGGATCTGGTCGGCGTTCTCCGGCATCCGTCCGCGCACGCGATCGATGCGGGTGCGGACGTCATCGAGCGCCTCGCTCATGTCGGTGCCCCAGATGAAATTCAGCCGGACCTGGCTGCGCCCCTCCTGCGAGGACGAATTCACCCGTTCCAGCCCCGCCACGGCGCTCACCGCCTGCTCGATCGGGCGCGTAATGAGCTGTTCGATTTCCAGGGGACCGACGCCGGTGTAGTTCACGTTGACGCTGATAGTCGGCGGCGCGAACTCGGGCATCAGGTCGACCGGCAGCCGCGTGAGCGAAATGGCGCCGAGCAGAACGACCACGCCGCTCAGCATGAACATCGTGACCGGTCGGTGTATCGCAAGACGGGGGATGCTCATAGGGATGGTCTCTGCAGGTCAAAGGTCAAGAGGCAAAAGCCAATAACATCGGAGTTAGGGTGTTACCGCGCCCGGCCGCGCCGCGCCTGCACCGCGCCGGCCTCCGGCGCTGCGGCGGCCGCCTGCTCCGGGCTCGCTCGGGCCATCAATCGCCTGATCCGCAGCGGCGCCGGACGGGTCAGCCCCACGACGTCCGGCCCCCGACGCGGCGAGCAGAACGCGGTCGCCGTCCCGAAGCGCCGCGGCTCCAGTCGTCACCACGCGGTCGCCTTCGGTCAGGCCCTCGAGAATCTCTAGCTGCGTGTCCTCTTCGAGGCCAACCGTCACCGGCCTGAACGACACGATGTCGTTCTCCGCCGCCAGGAAGACGCCGCGCCGACCGCCGAGGTCGATCACCGCGTTGCTCGGTACCACGAGCGCATCCTTGCGCTCGTCGGTGGTGACGGTGACACGGGCGTACATTCCCGGCTTCAGCCGGAAGCCCGGATTCGGTATCTCGATCTCGATTGATGCCGTGCGCGTTGCCGGATCGAGCACAGGCGCCACGCGGGCGATGCGTCCGGTGAAGACTTCGCCGGGAAACGCATCGACCTCGACGCGCGTCTCATCGCCAGTCCGCAGCTGATCCAGATCCTTCTCGACGATATTGGCGACGAGCCGCACGCGGGTAATATCGACCACGTCGACCACCGGCGCGTTCTGGCCCACGAACGCGCCCGGATCCGCAGCGCGGCGCGCCACGAAGCCGTTGACCGGGGAGACGATGACCGTGTTGGCCAGGTTGATGCGCAGCTCGTCGAGCCGCGCGGTCGACTGGTTGTTCTGGGCACGCGCCAGATCGAGCTGGGCCACGGCCGACTGGTACCGCGCCTCGGTGTCGTCGAGCGTCTGCTTCGGAAGCAGCTGGCGCGCAAACAGGTTGCGCGACCGCTCGGCATTGATTTCGGCGAGTTTGAGGTCCGCCTCGCGCTGCCGGATGGTGGCGCGCGACACTTCAAGTGCGGCTTCCTGCTGCTTCACCTGCTCCTGCAACTCGAAGTCTTCAATCTTGGCGATCGGCTGCCCGCGCGACACGCGATCGCCGAGCCGGACGGAGATATCCTGGAGCCGTCCCGCGGCGCGCGGGACTACCGCCACGGTGGCATCACCGACCAGGTTCCCGACGACCACGAGCTGCTGCATCACCGAGCCCTTCCGCGCGGTGGCCACTTCCACCGTCATCGGCCCTGCCGGTCCGCGGCCGCCTGGGCGGGCCCGCGCGTGGGGACACCCGTATAAATCGCGAGGCCGACGAGCGCCGCGACAAGAAAGACGATGATGACGACCAGTGCTTTCATCTCTTACTGGACCGTCCGGACTGCCGGGGCACGAGGCGCAACAAGCCTTCGAGCGCGAATTGCGGGCCGCGACAACGCGGGGTCCCTGCCGCGCACGCCTGCGCGGTGGGGTGCGAGCGGCGCGCCCAGAGAATGGTGTCGAACAGACGCCCCACTAGTTTCCGCCGCTGCCCGCGTTGATGGCTGTAACGCCACCACCCCTGTTGGCCGGAGCTTCCTGCACGCGCTGGAAGTCGACCAGTGCCCGGCGGTAGTCGAGGAGCGCGCGCAGTTCCGAGTTCTGTGCGGTGGCCAGGTCGCGCTGCGCCTGGACCACGAAGAAGTTTGTTGAAAGGCCAACGTCGAACCGGCTCTGTTCCGCCTCCAGCCGCGTTTGCGCCAACTGGCGCGCGGCCAGGGCCGCTTCGTACCGCGTCAATCCATTTTCCACCTGCAGGGCGGCGTTGGTCACGTCGGTGGCCACCTGCAGCTCGAGCGCCCGCAGCTGCGCCGCCGACTGGCTGAGCTGCACGCGCGCGCGCGCGTAGTTGGCGTCGGCCGCGCTGGCGCCGAGGGGGTACGACATATTGAGCTGAGCGTTCCAGGTCGGGTAATCGCGGCCGGTCAGCGTGCGCAACGCGTCCGCGAACCCTCCGGGAATCTGGCCGATCACTGTGCTGCCAAGTCCGCTGCCCTGGCGGATGAACTGCGTGCCGCCGAGTCCCTGGGCCCCGTAGGTCGCGGAGAGATCGAGGGCCGGCAGCGTCTGATTCCGCATGAAGCGGAGGGTGGTGTCGTTCGCGTCGATCTGCCGACGCGCTTGTTCCAGGTCAGTCCGGTTGTCCAGCGCCCTCCGCACCGCGCCTTCGACGTCGAGCGGCTCGGGCGCGAAGACCGGCCGGTCGATGGGATTGATCGACGCGCGCCACAGGGGATCCTCGGTGCCGTTGACGATCAAGCGCTTAAGCGACAGCTCCGAGGTCCGCCACGTGGCTTCGGCCTGCGCCACCGTCTGGCGCCGGGTCGCGACTTCGGCCTGCGCCTGGACCACGTCGAGGGGCGCCATCGTACCGATTTCTACGCGCGCTTGGTTGTCCTCGACCAGCTTCTCCGCCAGCGCAAGGGACCCCCGCGCCACCTCCACCGCTTCCAGGGCGTAGAGCAGCTCCCAGTACGTGTTGCGCACCGAGGCCAGCGTTGTCGTGATCGTGCCGCGCAGCTGAATTTCTGAGATGTCGCGGCTGATCGCGGTCACGCGCAGCTGCTGCCGATTGTTGTCGATCATAAACCCGCGCAGGAGGGGTTGCGTGACGTTGACGTTGAAGCTGGAGGTAAACGTCGGGTTGAAGTTCGCGAAGATGTTCGACGTGACCTGCTTGGTGTTGTTGAACTGGAACGCGAAGTTGCCCCCGCCCCACGGCAGCGATTGGGCCAATCCGGCGTTGTAGGTCGAGGTGTCGTTCTGCACGATGGTGCCGCCGTTGAGCTGATTGGTGGGCGGCTGCACGACGGCGCGCTGACCGAACTGCGAGGTTGCGGTCGGAAGATACGCGGCCCGGATGCGCGTGATGTTCAGATCGAATGTCCGCGGATTCAGGCGCTCAACCGCTAGTTCGAGGTTGCGCTCGAGCGCGCGCGTCGTCGCCTCCTGCACCGTCAGGTCCACCCGCGTGGCGGTAGGCGGTGGTGGCGTGGTCGGACGCGTCTGCTCGGCTTCGGCACGGGCGGCGAGAAACTGCCGCGCAGCGACACGCGCGATCTCGTCGAGGCGGTTACGCACGGAGGCGTCCTGCGCTCCAAGAGGCCCCGCACCGGCGAGCAGGAGGACGCTCGATAGCGCAAGGGTCTGTCCCGAGCGGAGCCGAAGGGCCATCGAACGCGAACGGAATCGGGTGTTTGTCATGATGCGCGGTGAGTGAGAGAGAGGGAGCCCTCAGCGCCGGCGCCGGTTCGGCGTCCGCGGGCGACCGCGCTGGTCGGCGAGCGCCGTGAACTTGGCCCACTGATCGGCGGTCAGGCTCCGCCGCATGCGAAGCAGCATGACCGTGCGCGTCTTGTTGAGCTCCGCGCGGGCGGCCTCGACGATCTCGACGTGCTCCATGACCGAGGCGTCGTCGCCGCTCTCGACGAGACGGTCGAACTCTTTTTCAGCCCGGTCGAGAGCCTGCATGTGCTGGCGAAGCGTCGGCTGGGTGTTCTGGAAGACCTCCTCGAGCCGGGCGGTCTGCTCGGCGGTCAGGCCGAGCTCGCGTTGGAAACGCTCGTCCTGCCACCACTTACCGCGCTGAGCCAGGGCGGGGGCGACGCCAAGCGCCAACAGCACGGCCACGGCCGCGCCGCGAACGAAGATCTTGGAGACTTTCATAACGACCTGCTTCACAATACGATCGACGAGCCGGCGCCGTTTACTGCTCTGGCTGCAAGCACATACGAATTCCACTGGCCTCCCCGGAGGCCCCGGATGTTTCCGCCGCTGGCCTCCGTGGCATACAGCCTGCGCCTTCGATTGGCGACGACGGGCGGGGCCCGCGCCGCAAGGATGGTGTTGATGAGACGGTACTTGGCGTTGATGGCCCTGGTTGGGATCCTGCTGTCAGGGTTGGCGCTTGCCGCGCAGCAGGGGTTTACGTTGAGCGGGCGGCTGGGCGCCACCGATCAGGAGGCCCAGGAAGGCTACTTCGCTGTCGACAACCAGACGATGATCGTAGTGAGGCCGGGCAGCGACCTGCACGGCTACCTGCGGGCCAGGGTCGGGCAGCGGGTCCGGGTCACGATCGAGCCGGCCACCGGATCTGAATGAACGTAGGTCAAGAGTCAAAAGGAAGGCCGCAGGTGGGCACAACTTGACCTTTGCCTTTTCCCCTTTGACCTACAGATTATTTACGAGTTCGTCCAGCCGCTGAATCGCTGTTCCCACCTGGTTATCCGGGGTCGAGGCGCCGGAGGTCAACCCAATGGTCACCCTGCCGTCCGGGAGCCAGCCGGTCGTCGTGATCTCTTGCGGGCTCCCCACCGGTTTGTGGCGAATGGCCTCGGCTGACACGAGGCCATCCGGGTCGGC
The DNA here is from genome assembly GCA_016190945.1 of Acidobacteriota bacterium. Lineage (GTDB taxonomy): Bacteria > Acidobacteriota > Vicinamibacteria > Vicinamibacterales > UBA2999 > JACPPO01. The sequence continues at coordinate 8,906 of JACPPO010000130.1, forward strand.
GATGTGATACGTCGGCACCCGGTCCGTGCAAATCCGCGTCAGGTTGCAGGTGTTGCTGCTGTTCAGGCCGCCGATCACGATCATTAAGTCAACCGACTGCCCGGCGAGCAGCGCGATGACGGCGTCCTGCCGGTCCTGGGTCGCGCTGCAGATGGTGTCGAAGGCGCGGAAACGACGCGGAAGGTCGTTGTCGCCGTAGCGTTCGCGGATCGCCGCACGGAACATCTCCCCGATCTCGAGCGACTCCGAGCTGAGCATCGTGGTCTGGTTGGCGCACCCCACGCGCTGCAGGTCGCGGTCCGGGTCGAACCCGGGCGAGGCGGAGAGCTGGAAGCGCGCCAGGAACTCCGCGCGGTTGCCGCCGGACCGGAGGTAGCTGCACACGACCCCGGCTTCTTCCCGATCGAGCACGATCAGATATTGACCGCCCCCCGCGTGCAGCGCCTGGGACGCCGTGGCTCTCGTCTCTTCGTGCCGGTACTTGCCGTGAATGATCGAGGTGAAGCCCTCCTCCGCGTACCGCTTCACGTTCTTCCACACGTTCAGCACCGAGCCACACGTCGTATCGACGAGCGTGCAGCCGCGCTGCCGCAGCTCGGTCAACAGTTCGATCGTGACGCCGAATGCCGGCAGGATCACGACCTCGTCCTGGGTCAGCTTCCCGAGCGACTCGCCTTCGTCACTGAGGAAACGAATGCCCTGGGCCCGAAGCACGTTGTTGACGTGCGGATTGTGAATGATTTCGCCCGTCAGGTAGACGGTACGGTCCGGGAACCGGCGGCGGGCCTGGTACGCGTAGTCGACGGCACGGTCGACGCCGTAGCAGAACCCGAATTCGCGCGCGAGATGGATGGTGAGCCGTCCGGCGGAGTATCGGAAATCGGCGTTCTTGACAGCGTCAATGAGGTCGCTGCGGTAGCTGGCGGCGAGCAGGTCGGCGACCTCGTGCTTGAGATCCAGCCCCTTGCGGAAGATCAGCGGTGGCACTACCTCGCCGAAACCTCCCAGACAAGCGGCGTCAAATCATCAAGCGGCCGAAGCGCGGAGCCGCTCGTGCCTTCGATGGCCACTTCAAGGCGGCCGAGGAACTCCTCCTCCGACATGGTCATCGAGACAGCCCGCAGGGTCGCAGGTGCCACCGACCCGCCGGCCTGCGACGCAGGCCGTGCGACGCCCGCCGGAAGAACGTGCGCGAAGCGTCCGGCGAGCAGGCCGATCACCAGGCCCGCCGCGGCGGCACCGGCGATCCAGCGCATCCCGGGACGGGCACCGAGCAGCGTGTGACCGCGTCGGTGCCCGGCGGGGAAGCTGATAATCCGGCCAGGCCGCGCTTCCCGATCGACGCGCTGGAGGATGCGGGCGTGCTGCTTGCTGAGACGTTCCGGGGTGAAGACGGCGTCGGCCTCGTCACGCGCGACCTCAGAGACGTCGGCCAGGAGGCGCGCTAGGCTGGCGCGGCGTCCCTCGCACACGTCGCAGGTCTCGAGGTGCTGCCGCTCGAGCGCGGCAGGCGCGCGATCCAGGCAGACGTCGATGAGCCGGTCGTCGGACAAGTGTGGCTGACGCATCATTTTCGCTAGCGCTCCAGAAGCCCCCGCAGCTTGCGGATCGCGCGGAACAAGTGCACGCGAACCGTGGCTTCGCTGAGGCCCAGCGTCTGACTGACCTCGTTCATGCTTTGCCCGGCGATCTGGCAAAGCGTGAATACCGCGCGCTGCCGTTCGGGCAGCTGTTGAACGGCTGCCGCAATCTGACACCCACGCTCGCTGGCGAGCAGCTGATCTTCGGGGCCCGCCTCGGGCGCCACCGGCTCGCGCGGCGCCGTCTCGCCTGCCCCTGTTGCCGGCAGGACCCAGCGCACGCGGCGGGACCGCGCCTTTCGAAGATCCAGGCAGCCGTTGACGAGGATGCGGGTAAACCAAACCTCAAACGGCAGCTCCTCGCGATAGCTGGCGATGTGCGTGAACACCTTGACGAAGGCGTCCTGCACCGCTTCATCCGCGTCGTGCACGTCCCGCAGGTACTGATACGCGATGCGGGTCGCGCGCCGCTGCAGGAGCGCGACGAGGTCGGCGAACCGTTCGCGGGCCGCGTCGCGTGTTCCGGCGACGACGAGCGCCTTGATTTCGGCCGCTAACGCGGAATCCTTCGACAGCGGCGCAGCCTGGGCCGGGCTGCCGGCCGCAGTTGGAGACGTCGCGCGTCGCGAAGTCGTTCTGGACATGAATACGGCTGGTGTACGAACCTGTTTACACGCCCGATCACTATACTCCACGCGGCCGGTTGGCCCGCGGCTGGTTGACTTCGATTGGACTCGACCGATACGATGCGATTCATAATGTCCACCAATGTTGAGCTGGCGCGCGGTCTCGAGGCGGTTGGTATTCTGAAATCCGGCCGCGTCCATTGGAACCTCAGCACACCGGCGTTGTACGAGGCGGCGATACGGCGTCACGAAGGCCAGCTCGCGGCGGAGGGCCCGCTCGTCTGCTGCACCGGCCAGCATACCGGCCGATCTCCAAACGACAAGTTCGTCGTCCGCGAGCCTTCGAGCGAGAAGCACGTCCACTGGGGTACCGTGAATCGTCCGCTCGAGGGAGGCGCCTTCGACACGCTGCACCGCGACATGACGGCATATCTCCTGGACAAGGAGCTGTACGTCCTTGACGCCTGGGCTGGCGCCGATCCTGCGTACCGCCTGCCGATCCGGGTCGTCAACGAGTTCGCCTGGCACAACCTGTTCGCGCGGAACATGTTTCTGCCCGAGAACGATCGGGCACAGCGCGCCAAGCAGGTGTCGCAGTTCACCGTCATCGACGCGCCCAATTTCAAGGCCGATCCCGCGCGTCACGGGTCGCGGTCGGACGTCTTCATTTTTGTGAACTTCGCGAAGCAGTTGGTGCTCATCGGTGGCTCGAGCTACGCTGGTGAGATCAAGAAATCGATCTTCACGATTCTCAACTACCACCTGCCGCTACGGGGCGTGCTGTCGATGCACTGCTCGGCCAACGTCGGTAAGGAAGGCGATACGGCCCTCTTCTTCGGGCTGTCGGGCACCGGGAAGACCACGCTCTCGAGCGATCCGGACAGGCGGTTGATCGGGGACGACGAGCACGGGTGGAGCGACCGCGGGGTCTTTAATTTCGAGGGGGGCTGCTACGCGAAAACGATCAAGCTGTCCGCCGAGGCCGAGCCGCAGATCTACGCGACCACGCGCCGATTCGGCACCATCCTGGAGAACGTCGTCGTCGATCCCGACACGCGCGCGCTCGATCTTGACGACGCGTCCCTCACCGAGAACACCCGCGCCTCGTATCCCCTCGAATTCATCGACAATGCCATCCTGTCCGGCCAGGCGGGTCACCCCACCAACATCGTGATGCTCACGGCCGACGCCTACGGCGTGCTGCCCCCGATTGCGCGGCTGGGGCCGGACGCGGCGATGTATCACTTCCTGTCGGGCTACACCGCGCGCGTGGCCGGCACCGAGAAAGGCCTCACGGAACCGAAGGCGACCTTCAGCACCTGCTTCGGCGCGCCGTTCCTTCCGATGCATCCCAACGTGTACGCGAAGCTGCTCGGCGAGAAGATTGCCAGACACAAGGCCAAGGTGTGGCTGGTCAACACCGGATGGACCGGCGGCCCGTACGGCGTCGGGCGGCGCATGGGTATTGCGCACACCCGGGCGATGATTGCGGCGGCGCTCGGCGGGCGGCTCGATGCCGTGAGCTATCGAAAAGACCCGGTCTTCAACGTGGACGTGCCGGCGACGTGTCCCGGCGTGCCCGATGCGGTGCTCGACCCGCGCGGCACATGGCCGAACCCGCAGGCCTACGACGAACAGGCGAGGAAGATCGCCCGCATGTTCGTCGACAACTTCAAGACTTTCGAGAAGGACGTGGCGCCGTCGATTAAGGAAGCCGGGCCCAGGATGTAACCGTCGAATCCCAATGACCAAGTCCCAACTTCCAGCGTCCACCGTCTCGCGGACGAGAGCGTGGGCTGTGGGATTTGCGGTTTGGGATCTTCTTGAATGAAGTACGAGCCGGTCATCGGGCTCGAGATCCACGCACAGCTTCGAACGCGCACGAAGATCTTCTGCGGCTGCAGCACCGCATTCGGCGCGGCCCCCAACACCCAGGTGTGTCCGGTCTGCCTGGGATTGCCCGGCGCGCTCCCCGTCCTGAACCGGCAAGCGGTCGACTACGCCATCAAGGCGGCCCTCGCGCTCGGCTGCCAAGTCCAGCAGGAATCGGTGTTCGCCAGGAAGAACTACTTCTATCCGGACCTTCCCAAGGGCTACCAGATCTCGCAGTACGAGCGCCCGCTGGCGCTGCACGGGGGCCTCGATATCACCGCCGGAGGCGCCAAACGCATCAGTCTCACGCGGGTCCACATGGAAGAGGATGCGGGGAAGTCCCTCCATGAAGGGTTTCCGGATTCAGACCGCCGCACCTACGTGGACTTCAATCGGAGCGGGGTCCCGCTCATCGAGATCGTCACGGAGCCCGACATGCGGTCGGCCGCAGAAGCGGCGGAATTCTTTTCGTGCCTGCGCGACATCCTCGTCTGGCTTGGCGTCAACGACGGCAACATGGAGGAAGGGAGCCTCCGCTGCGACGCCAACGTCTCCGTGCGTCCGGCCGGGCAGCGCGAGTTCGGCACCAAGGCCGAAGTGAAGAACGTCAACTCGTTCCGTTACGTTCAAAAAGCGCTCGAGTACGAAATCGACCGCCAGATCGACATCCTCGAAGGCGGCGGCCGGGTCGTGCAGGAAACACGCCTGTGGGATTCGGCAGCGGGGCGCACCTTTTCGATGCGCGGCAAGGAGGAGGCGCACGACTACCGTTATTTTCCAGAGCCGGACCTCCCGCCGCTCATCGTCGACGCGGCACGGGTCGAAACCGTGCGGCTCACGATGACCGAGCTGCCCGAGGCGCGGCGCCGCCGGTTCGTCGCCGCGTACGGGTTGCCGGAGTACGACGCGGGCGTCCTCACGCAGTCGTCCGCGCTGGCCGACTACTTCGAGCAGGTCGCCGCGGCCGCCGGCAACTCCAAGGCCGCCAGCAACTGGGTGATGGGCGAGTTGCTGCGCACGCTCAACGACCGCGGGAAGACCATCGATGATGTGCCGTTGACGCCACGGGCGCTGGCGGGATTGATCGCCCTCATTGATAAGGGCGCGATCAGCAGCTCGATCGCCAAGGACGTCTTCGCCAAGATGTACGACTCGGGGCGGACGGCCGAAGACATCGTGGCCGAGGAAGGCCTCGCGCAGATCGGCGACGAGTCGGCGCTTCTGTCGATCGTGCGGGATGTCATCGGCAGGCACGCGGACGCGGTGGCGCAGTACCGCGCCGGAAAGGCCGCCACGTTCGGTTTCCTGGTCGGCCAGGTGATGAAAGGCAGTGGCGGCAAGGGCAACCCGAAGCTGGTCAATCAGCTGCTCACACGGGAGCTAGACCGTTCCTCCTGATCCTCCGTGCTATACTGAACGCACTCCAATAGACAGAACGCCTTTGACCCTGGGTGCACAGGCAGCGTGATCGAGACGCATCATCTCTCGAAGTTTTACAGTCGCGGTTTGTACGCGCTGCGCGATCTTTCGCTCACCGTCCGCAAGGGCGAGTTCGTGTTCCTCACCGGGCCCAGCGGCGCCGGCAAGTCGACCTTCCTGCGTCTGCTGCTGATCCAGGAGCGCCAGAGTGAGGGCGAGATCTTCGTCAACGGCAGCAACCTGTCGAAGCTCTCGCGCCGCGAGATTCAGGAATACCGCCGCGGAATCGGGTTCGTCTTCCAGGACTTCAAGCTGATTCCCACGCGCACCGTTCTCGAGAACATCTCCTTCGTGCCGCAGGTGCTGGGCGTGCCCCCTTCGCAGCAGCGTCGCCGCGCATTCCAGGTGCTGAAATGGGTAGGCCTCCAGCACCGCATGAACGCCTACCCTCTCGACCTCTCCGGTGGCGAGCAGCAGCGTGTGGCCATTGCCCGCGCGCTTGTCAGCGATCCCGTGCTACTGCTGGCCGATGAGCCGACGGGCAACCTGGATCCGGACCTCTCACTTGAAATCATGAACCTGCTTCGCGAAGTGAACGCCGGCGGCACCACCGTCGTCGTGGCCACCCACGACCGTGAGCTGATCCGCCTGGTGGGCCGCCGGACGGTGACGCTGGATGGCGGGCGCGTGGTCGAACTCGCATGAGAATGCTCGACTACGCGTTGCGCGAAGGGTGGGCCAGCCTATGGCGCGGCCGCGGATCGAGCGCGTTTGCCATCGTCGCCATCGCCCTCGCCATCATCGTGCTCGGTTCGCTCCTGCTGGTCACCTGGAACATCGAGCGCCTGCTCGCGCGATGGACCTCCGCGGCCGAGTTCTCCGTGTATCTCCAGGACGAGGCGACCTCCGAGCAGCGGGGCGCCATCGAGGCGCTGATCGACGACAGCCGCGTCGCCGACGGCCGCGAGTACGTATCGAAGGCCGATGCCCTCACTCGTTTCCGCCGCGAGTTTACTGAACTGGCGTCGCTCGCCACCGGGTTCGAGGACAACCCGTTTCCCGCATCGGTCGAGGTACGTATTCGCCCCGACGCAGACAACGACGGCCGTGCCGACGCCCTGGTGCGGCGGGTTGCCACGCTGCCAGGTGTCGCCGATGTGCGATACGACCGCGAATGGCTGGCCCGGATTGCGTCCGGCCTGGCCGTGGTCAGAGGCACCGGCTTGGCGCTGGCGTTGCTGATGGCGCTGGCGGCCGCCGTGACGGTCGCCAGCGTCGTCCGGCTCGGCCTTCAGGCACGCCGCGACGAGATCGAGATCATGCAGCTGGTCGGGTCGCCCATCGCCTTTATCCGTGGCCCGTTCGTCGCCGAAGGGGTGCTCCAAGGCGGGGTGGGGGCGTCGATCGCGCTCGGGCTGCTGTGGCTGGGGTTTGCGGCGGTCAGGGCGGGGTGGGGCGTCGATCTGGGGGCGCTGCTCGACGGTGACTCGATGCAGTTTCTCCCGGCGCGCTTTTGCGCGTCCCTGGTGGCTGGCGGGATGACCGTCGGGGGCGTGGGCGGCTTTGCCGCGGCGCGGCACGCGGTCTAGGCAACGTCCCCGGCCCCGACCGTCCCCGGCCCCGACGCGTTGACAGCCGCGCGGCGCCGTCGCTAGACTGGAAGGAATCCTAGTGGTGTGTTTCCTCGGAATCACTACCGGGCCGCTCCGCTTGCACCCCACCGCGCAGGCGTGCGCGGCGGGGTGCCCGCGTTGTCGTGGCCCGCAGCTCGCGCTCGAAGGCTCGTTGTGACTGGGGCTCCGTCAGGCCGGACACGCCACTAGTATGCGGGCGTCACGGAACCGGATGTCTCGCTTCCTAACCGACTCGCGTCCGCAGCGCGATCCAGGATGCCACTGCCTCTCCAACTTCTACCGGGAAGAATTCCTCAAGTGCCAGCGCTGCCTCGACCAGCAGCGTGAGTTCTATTCCGATCGCGCCATCGGCGAGGTGGAGAAGGCGCTCACCAGGGTGCTGGCGCAGCTCGATCGATTGTGCGCCAAGGCCGACGCCGACCAGGTTGTCAGCCGCCTCCTCCAGCAGTTCGACGCCGTGACCCGCCTGTCCGCCTGGTCCGACCCCCGACACATTCACTGAATAGCGCCTTATCCGATCTTCGCGCCGATCTGATGGCTGTGGTGCGCGCGGCCCTCGATGGCGCCGACGCGGGCCGGCTCGTGCGTGGGGCGCTGGTCAGCCCCGATGTCGAGCGCGCGCTGCGAGCCGCGGACGCGGTCGACGTCGTGGCCGTCGGCAAGGCAGCCCGCCCGATGTTGCTTGCGGCGGTCGCGGCGGCGAAGGTGCCGCTCCGGCATGTCGCGGGCGTATCGGCGCAGCCTTTAGAAACGCTGCCGGCCGGCGCCCGGTGGCATACCGCCGCGCACCCCGTTCCTGACGACCGCAGCGTCGCGGCTGCGCGGGCCGTCCTCGATATTGCGGCGGCCGCGAACGACCGCGACCTGCTGCTACTGCTTCTGTCGGGCGGCGCCTCGGCGCTTATGGCGCTGCCGGCTGACGGCATTTCGCTCCAGGACAAACAGCGCACCTCCCGGCGGCTTCTGCGGGAGGGGGCGGAGATCCACGGGCTCAATGCCGTGCGCAAGCATCTCTCCGCGATCAAAGGCGGCCAGCTGGCGGCGGCGGCCGGAGGCTCTGTGCTCACGCTTGCGGTGTCCGACGTGGTGGGCGACGAGCTCTGCGCCATTGGCTCCGGCCCGACGGTGCCCGACGCGGCGACCTTTGCCGAAGCGCTCGCAGAATTGGATCGATATGGCGGACGCGGCCACTATCCCTCGGCCGTTGTCGCGCGGCTCGCCGGTGGCGCCGGCGGTAAGATCCCCGAGACCCCGAAGGACGGCGATCCGCGGCTGTCACGGTCGGACGCGCGTGTGATCGGCGGATCGCGGACGGCGATTGACGGCGCCAGGGCGGCGGCGCAGTCGCTCGGGTACGTCGTGCATGTGATTGAAGAGCCGGTAACGGGGGAGGCGCGTCGTGCGGCGCGGGGCCTCATGGAAGCCACATCGCGGGCCGTCAAGGCACGCGGCGGACCGTTGTGCGTCGTTGCCGCCGGTGAGACAACGGTTCGCGTCGTGGGAACGGGCAGGGGCGGACGCAACCAGGAATGCGCGCTCGCCATGGCGCGTGGGCTCCACGCGGTCGGCGCAGCTATCGTCGCCGCGAGCATCGGCACCGATGGCATCGACGGTTCGACTGACGCAGCCGGCGGCATTGTGGACTCCACGACGCTCGCCCGCGCGGAGGCGGCCGACATCGGGCCACCCGAGCGGTACCTCGAGGACAACAACAGTTACGTCTTTCTCGACAAGCTCGGCGACTTGATTCGGACCGGTCCCACGAACACGAATGTGGGCGATCTGCAGGTGATACTGGTTGGTAGGCGGTAGCTACCAGCTACCAACTGACAAACATGCTTTCGCGCAACGACATTCTCCGTCTCATTAAAGATAAAGTTCACCATCCCGCAAGCGCCCGTGAGCTCGCGCAGGTCCTGCGCGTGCCGCGTGAGCAGCGCAGCAACTTCAAGCGACAGCTCAAGACACTGGTCACCGACGGGATGCTCGTTCAGATTCGCGGCAACCGCTTCGGCGTTGCCGAGAAGATGGACCTGGTGGTCGGGCGACTGCAGACAAATCCCGGCGGCTTCGGGTTCGTCGTGCCCGAGCACACGGAACCGGGCCAGCAGCGACAGGACATTTTCATTCCCCCCGCTAGTCTGACCGAGGCCATGCACGGCGACCGCGTCGTCGCCCGCATCGAGCGCCAGTCGGAGCGGGGACCCGAGGGGAAGATCATCCGCATCCTCCAGCGCAGCCAGGAGACGATTGTCGGCCGGTTCGAGGTCGATGCCTCAGCGCTGGGCTACGTCGTTCCGTTCGATCGCCGCGTCCTGACCGACGTCCACGTCCCGACCGGTCAGTGGTCGTCGGCCGAGCCCGGCGAGATGGTGCTCGTCGAGATCACTCGCTGGCCAACGGCCACGCGCGGGCCAGCCGGCCGCGTCGTCGAAGTGCTCGGACGCATCGACGAGCCGGGCGTCGACACGCAGATCATCATCCGCAAGCACAACATCCTCGACGCGCATGCCGCGGAGTCGGTGGAGGAGGCGCGGCGCCTCGGCGCCGGCGTCCAG
>JACPPO010000129.1 GCA_016190945.1 Acidobacteriota bacterium
GGGCCGATCCGCGCGCCGAAGGGGGCATCTTCGCCCGGCTGGAGGAGCTGTTACACGCCCTGGGTTAAGATATTGATTTTCAAGGGATTGTCCATGATGAACCGACGCGCCGCCCTCTCCGTTGTCCTGCTGGCCGCCCTGGCGTCGGTCCCGACCGGGGCGGAAATCATCGAGCAGGTCCTGGTGAACGTGAACGGCGACATTCTGACCAAGACCGAGTTCGAGCAGCGGCAAGTCGCCGTGCTGCGTACCCGGCCGGAGCTCGGCAATGTGACCCCCGACAGCCCTGAGCTGAAACGGGCGATCGGCGAGGTGACGCCACAGCTGATCCTGGACGCCGTCGACGAGTTGCTCCTGATTCAGCGTGGGCGCGAACTGGGCTTGGCGCTCGGCGACGAGCAGTTCAACAGCATCGTTGAAAACATCAAGAAGTCCAACAACCTGGAGGATGAGGCGCAATTCCAGGCGGCCCTCAAACAGGAAGGCATGACCATGGCGGACCTGCGGCGGTCGCTCGAACGCCAGATGCTTGCGTCGGAAGCGCAGCGGCGGGACGTAGTCGACAAGATCAGCGTGACGGAGGCCGAAGCTCAGGCCTATTACAAGGCGCACAAACAGGAATTCACGACGCCCTCCGAGATCACGCTGCGCGAGATCCTCGTCGAGGTGCCCGTCAGCGACCGCGGCGTCAACGTTGCCGAGGATGATGCGGCACGGGCAGAGACCGAGGAGATCCGCAAGCGGCTGCTGGCGGCTGAGCCGTTCGCGCGCCTGGCTGCGGAGGTGTCCGACGCGCCGTCGAAAGCCAATGGCGGCCTGATTGGACCCATCAACCGCGAGGAGCTGGCGGAGGGGCTGAAGGCCCAGCTCGATCGGATGAAGGTGGGCGATCTCACCGAGGTCATGCGGACGCCGCGCGGGTACCAGATCCTGAAACTGGAATCGCGGAGCGAGACAAAGATTCGCACCTTCGATGAGGCGCGCGGCGACATCAGCAACAAGGTCGGCGAGTCGAAGATGACCGGCGAGCGCCTGAAGTACCTCGAGCGGCTTCGCGCCCAGGCGACGATTACCTGGCGGAACGACGAGCTGAAGAGGGCGTACGAACAGGCGCTGGCCGCGAGACAGAAGGCGCTGGCGGGATGATCGACGCGCCGTGGTTCGCACTCTGGACGCGCTCGCGGCACGAGCAGGTTGTTCGCCAGCAGCTCGAACAGAAGCGGATTGAAGCGTTTCTGCCCACGGTCATGAAGTGGAGCCGCTGGAAGGATCGCAAGAAACAAATCGACTGGCCGCTCTTCCCCGGGTACTGCTTCGCGCGCTTCGATCCCCGCGATCGCCTGCCGGTCCTGAAGTGCACCGGCGTCGTGAACATCGTCTCGTTTGAAAGTGAGCCCGCCGCGATTCCTGAGCACGAGATCGAAAGCATCCGGCAGCTGGTCGAAAGCGATCTCGCTTACGATCCGTGCCCGATGATTCGCGAGGGGATGATGGTGGAGGTCATGCATGGTCCGCTCAAAGGCGTCGTCGGCCGCCTCGTTCGCAAGGGTGCACACGCGCGGCTCGTCCTGACGGTCGACCTGATCGGCCAGGCGGTCAGCGTGGAGGTGGACGCCGCCGACGTCCGCGCGTACTGATGAAAATCGGCAACGTCACGCTCGCGTCTCCGTTCGTTGTCGCGCCCATGGCTGGCATGACCGACAGCGCGTTCCGCCGCCTCGTCAAGCGCCACGGCGGATGCGGTCTCGTTGTCACGGAGATGGTGTCGTCCGAGGGCCTGGTCCGCGGCATCGATCGAACCCTCGAGTACGCCGAGTACACCGAGGAGGAACGTCCCGTTTCCATTCAGATTTTCGGCGGCGATCCGGCCAAGATGGCTGCCGCCGCCCAGATCGTCGAGGGCATGGGCGCCGACATCGTTGACGTCAATATGGGGTGCCCCGTGCCCAAGATCGCCAAGCACAGCGCCGGGTGCAGCCTGATGCGCGAACCGGGGCACGCGGCGAGCGTCATCGACGCGATGGTGAAAGCGGTCAACATTCCTGTCACCGTCAAGATGCGCGCCGGCTGGAACGACAGCGCACGCAATGCGCCGGAACTCGCCAAGAGGGTGCAGGATTCCGGCGCCGCCGCCGTGTCGATCCACGGCCGGACCGCCGAGCAGTCCTACAGCGGTGTCGCGGACTGGGAGCTGGTCTCGCGCGTGGCGAATGCACTGACGATTCCCGTGCTCGGCAGCGGCGACTGCATCGAGCCGGAGCAGGTGGTCGACCGTATGGCGGCCGGCGTCAGCGGGGTGCTCGTGGGCCGGGGCGTGCTGCGCAATCCCTGGGTCCTCGCGCAAGCCGCGGATATCTCGGCCGACCGGCCGCCTCGCCGGGTCACGCTGCGCGAACGCGGCCGGTTCCTCTGTGATTACATCGAGCTGCTTCTGAACGAGCGGGTCGACGAGGGAAAAGGGTTCCGGCACTTCGCCCCAGGCACCGCCGCCGGCGTCGCGCGCGGGCGCGACCGATGGGTGATCAACAAGGTGCGCGCGCTGTGTGCGTGGTATTCGAAGGGCTTCGCCGGCGGGTCGTATCTTCGCACGCGCGTCAACACCGCGGCGAGCCTCGGAGAACTGCTGGAGATCGTCGACGAGTTCTTCTTCGCGGTCCCCGTCGCGTCTTGATCAGGCGGCGTTCGCGGCTTCTGTCCCCCCGCTCGGCCCAACATTGGCGATGACCCGCGCCGCGCGGGGCCCAGGAGAAGCCCGCGCGGCGTCGGGTCCATCGCCTTGTTGTCAGAACCGGTTTCATAACTCACTCGGGCCCCGCGGTTATGAAACCACTTCTAGCTAGCTAGACAGCCGGCCCGAATGGTACAGTACGCCGCGTGACGTTCATGATCGAACTCGAACGTGAGGATGATGGTCGCTGGCTGGCAGAAGTGCCTACGCTCGCTGGCGTCATGTGCCACGGCCAGGACCGCGATGAAGCCGTCGCGCGCGTTCAGGCTCTCGCCCTCCGTGTGATTGCCGAGCGCCTAGAACACCGCGAGGCGCCCGCCGAGCTCCTGAATGTGTCGTTCCGCGCAGCTTGAGTAGACTCCCATTCAGACAACTATCTCGGATGGCCGCTCCCTCGCTGCCGCAAAAGACGTTCGATCGCTCCATCGTCGACGGTCCCCTCCGTCCAGCCGTCTGGCGCCTTGCGTGGCCGACGATGCTGCAGAACCTGATTGCCGGGCTCCAGGGCATCATCGACCACGCGATGGTCGGCCACTTCGTCGGCTACACCGCCAATGCCGCCATCGGCGTGAGCTGGCAGATCGTTATCGTCGTTATCGTTTTTGCCGTTTCGGTGTTCACCGGCATGGCCGTCCTTGTGGCGCGGTTTGCGGGCGCGAACGAGCCCGACAAGGTCAACCGCGTCGTCTATCAGGCGTTCCTCACAGCGGCGGGTCTCTCCGTTCTGCTCGGCGCCGCGGGATGGATCGCCGCGCCCGCCCTTCTCAACCTGGTGAATGCCGCACCCGATGTGCACGCGGAGGCGCTGCCGTTCCTACGCGCGATGTTCCTCGGGTTCATCGGCATGATGATGTTCTTCATGCTGAGCGGTGCCTTCCGCGCTGCCGGCGATCCCCACACGCCACTGCGTCTGGGCGTGGCGATGACGGTGCTCACCATCGCCTTCAACGTGCTGCTCATCCCGGCATTGGGCACGGTTGGTGCGGCGTACGGAACCATCGGGAGCAGCTGTCTCGTGTCTGCGTACGGCATCTGGCGGCTGATGCGCCCGGAATCGGTGATTCATTTCGCGCGCGGCATGAATCTTGGGCCCGACTTCAGCATCATCCGCGCGCTGTTCAAGTTCGGCCTGCCGACCGGCGTGCAGGGGATCGCCATGAACGTGGGAGGCGTCCTGCTGCTGCGGTTCATCGGATCCCTCGAAGAGAGCGCGGCGGCCCAGGCAGCTTACGCGGTCGGCTACACGGAGCTGTTCTCGCTGATCACCTGGACCTCTGTCGGCCTGATGGGCGCGGCCGCCACCGTCGCGGGCCAGAATCTTGGCGCCCGCAACCCGGAGCGCGCGATCGAAGGCGTGCGCGTCGCCTCACACATCGGACTTGTAGTGGCCGCGGTGGTGGGCGCCATGTTCCTGCTCATCCCACGGTACTTGCTCGCCGTGTTCGGCATGACCGACATGCTGGTGATCGATATCGGGGAGGCCCTTCTTCGGTACCTGAGCGTCTCCGGCTTATTCATCACCGTCGCCCTCAGCTATACGGGCGGGCTTCAGGGGACCGGCGACACGCGGAGTCCCCTGTATATCTCGATCCTCTCGCAGGTGGTCGTGCCTCTCGGTCTGTGTACGATTTTTCAGGCGACCACGGGACTCGAGGCGGGATATATCTGGATGGCGATTCTCGGCGGCCACGTCACCAGGTGCATGCTGAGCGTCGCGCGGTTCAGACAGCAGAAGTGGCGCGGCATCGCGGTGGACATTGGACCAACAAAGCCACGCCTTGTGACAGTCGAAGCCGAGCTGCCTGGAGCCGAACCTCACATCCCGATGCGCGAAGCGCCCGGTCCGGCGGCCCGATCCTGACCCGCCTCCGCGAAGGTCGGGTCGCTGCGCGACCCGACAAGGCAGCGCTGGCTGGGCGGTCCGCGTCAGCGGACCGCCCCGGCGAGGCAGGCTCGATAGCGGCGATACAATCCAGTTGTGTCCGCAGGAATCGTCCGCGTCCCGTTGCCGGTTAACGATGCGAACCTGACGTATCTGCCCGGATCGCCGGAGCGCGCCGCGTTGAAGGCGCGTCTTGCGGCGATGGCGTCTGAAAGAATCGATATTCCGCTCATCATCGGCGGCCGTGAAATCCGCACGGGCCGTCTGGAGCGGGCGGTGATGCCGCACGATCACCGCCACGTGCTCGCGGACTGGCACAAGGCGGACGTACGGCACGTCGAGCAGGCGAAGGCCGCGGCTGCAGCCGCCCGGAGGGAGTGGACGAGCCGGCCGCTCGAGGATCGAGCCGCCGTCTTCCTTCGCGCCGCGGAGCTCCTGGCCACCACGTGGCGGGCCACGCTGAATGCGGCCACCATGCTGGGCCAGTCGAAGACGGTCGTTCAGGCCGAGATCGACGCCGCCTCGGAGCTCATCGACTTCTGGCGCTTCAACCCCTCCTTCGCACGGGAGCTGTACTCGGAGCAGCCGATCAGCACCCACACCGCGTCGAATCAGATGGAATATCGCCCGCTCGAGGGCTTGGTCTACGCGGTCACGCCGTTCAACTTCACGTCGATTGGCGGAAATCTCCCGACCGCCCCGGCGCTCATGGGCAACACGGTGATCTGGAAGCCGGCTTCGAGCGCGGTCCTGAGTGGCTACTACATCATGCGTCTCCTCGAGGCGGCGGGCCTTCCGCCGGGCGTCATCAACTTCGTGCCGGGCGACTCGGTTCAGATCTCCGACATCCTGCTCGACTCGCCGGAGCTTGGAGGTATTCACTTCACCGGCAGCACGCCCGTCTTTCAGGGGATGTGGAAGAAGGTCGGCGACAACATCGGGCGCTACAGGAGCTATCCGCGGCTCGTCGGCGAAACCGGCGGCAAGGACTTCATCATTGCGCATCCGTCGGCGGCGGTCGAGGAGCTTGCCGTTGCGATTGCGCGCGGCAGCTTCGAGTACCAGGGACAGAAGTGCTCTGCCGCAAGCCGGCTGTACGTCCCGCAGTCGCTGTGGGCCGAGGTCCGCGACCGCGTCGTGGCGATGATGCGCGAGATGAAGATGGGCGACGTTCGCGATTTCAGGAATTTCGTCGGCGCAGTGATCGACAAGAAGGCCTTCACGAAGATTAGCGGATGCCTTGAAGACGCCCGCCGCAACGCGAGGATCGTTCAAGGTGGGGCCGCGCGCGACGATCGCGGGTACTTCATCGAGCCCACGCTCGTCGAAACCGCGGATCCCGGCTACCGCCTGATGCGCGAAGAGATTTTCGGACCAGTGGTCGTGGCCTACGTCTATGCGGACGCCGCGTGGGAGGAGACTCTGCGGATCGTCGATGAAACGTCTCCCTACGCGCTCACCGGCGCTGTGTTCAGCCGCGATCGCGCAGCCATCGGTCAGGCGACTTCCATCCTGCGCTACGCCGCCGGCAACTTCTACATCAACGATAAGCCGACCGGCGCCGTCGTCGGCCAGCAGCCGTTTGGCGGTGCGCGAGGATCGGGCACCAATGACAAGGCAGGGTCGAAAATGAACCTGCTGCGCTGGGTCAGCGCCCGCGCGATCAAGGAGACGTTTTCGCCGCCCCGCGATTACAGGTACGGCTGCATGGCCGAGCAGTAGCACCGCGGACACGGCGGGGGTGCTATTCGATCTTGACGAGGTCGACGTCGAACACCAGCATGCCGCGCGGCGAGCCAGGTTCGCCCTTGTAGGCCAGGTCCTGCGGAATCCAGAAGCGCGTCCTCTCACCCTCCACCATGAGCCGCATGCCTTCGGTCCACCCCCGGATCACGTCGCCGAGTGCAAGCGTCGCCGGCTTGCCCCGCGCGACGGAGCTGTCGAACATCTTTCCATCCGTCGTCCAACCGGTGTAATGGACGGTGACCCGGTCCGAGGAAGTCGGCTTGCGCGTTCCTGTCCCGGGTTTGAGGACCCTGTAGGCGAGCCCGGAGGCCATGCGCGTCGCGTCCGCCGGCGGCGCCGCGACATCAGGAGGCGCCACCGTGGGAGCACGGCGGGTGTCGAGCAGCTCAATGTCGAAGACGACGGTGCCGGCGGGTCGGCCGGCCTGCCCGTTGTAGGCAAGCTTCTGAGGCAGCCAGCACCGCCGGGTTTCGCCGACCGTCATCAGCTGCACGCACTCGCGCCATCCCACGAGCGACCGGTTCAATGGAAACATCGACGGCGTGCCGCGACTCCGCGAGCTGTCGACCATCTGCCCATCAGTCGTCCATGCCGTGTAGTGAACCGTGACGACGTCGGTCGGCGCAGGTTTGTCCGGGCTTGTCCCCGGGGCGATCGTTCGCGAGGCGAGCCCAGACGCCGTCGTGACCGCATCTGGCGGCGGCGCCGAAACGTCAGCCGGCGCAGCCTGGGTCCCCGGTGTAACTGGCGCCTGGGCCGCCAGGGCCGCAGCGGCAACGGCCACGGCAACAGCCATCGCAAGCGTTTTCTGCTTCATCTCATTCCTATCGTACCCCAGCGTCCGCGGGGGCGGGGACGTCATCCACCCCTCGACGGAACACCGAGGCACCGAGACACCGAGGCTCTAAATGGCGAGTCTTCGAATACTGGTGCGGAGCAGGGCGCTATTGAAGTTCATCAGCAACCCAACCGGCAGCTGTAACACCCGCATGTAGGCCAGCGTTTGCGCTTGATGAACTGCGTGCAGGGCTTCCACACTCTTAACCTCGATGAGAACGCGATCGGAGACTACAAGGTCGGGACGATACTCGCTGATCAGATGCCCTTTATACAGAACGGGTACTCTGACCTGGCGTTTGTACGCGAGTTTCGCTTCATTGAGTCCGACGCACAGCGCCTCCTCGTAAGTGGCTTCCAGTAAGCCAGGGCCGAGATGGCGATGCACCTCAATTGCGCATCCGATGATCAATCGAGTAAGAGGATCGTGTTCGTACATCTCGGTGCCTCGGTGCCTCGGTGTTCCGGGATCAGTGAAGGTTGCGGAATTCAAGCAATGCCCTCGCCCTCACCTCCGCCGCGATAAGCGGGAACGTCGCAAGGACATGCTCGAGGTCTCGGTCGGTCAATCCGTAGAGCTGCGCAACGAGCGCCTGAAGTACCGCGTACTGCGGCATCTCCTCCACGGGTCCGCGGCCGCCGGCGAGCACGCGCGACAATGCCGCAAGCCTTCTGAACGCGGGGTCGTTTCCGCGGACGACGGGCACGAGCAGTCGCGACACGAGGGTAACCGTGACGTGCGTATTCACGCGCAGGCGTATGAGGTAGTTCGCGACCAAGCTGTTGAGCAGCGCACACAGGACATGCTGCGCATCGCCAGGCAGGGGCGTCTTGAGGCAGAACAGGGTATGGGTCGTGACGGCGCGCGGAGGGATTATCGCCGCAATCAAAGTGAGACGGTTCGTCGCGCTGGCGATGTCTCGGTACGCGAGCCTGGCGCGACGCGCGATGTGCCTCGTTGTGCCACCAGGATGTAACTCGTACCTGCATCCCTCTATCGACACTCGAAATGGGTCGATCTGCTTCCCTTCGAGCACCGGCCGCGCACCCGCAGCGCCGGTGAAGGGTGCGAAGGCGCCGCTGTCGTCGGTGGCGTTCAGCTCGCGCCCAAACTGGACGTTCCATCCGTCCTCGGCCCCGAGCCAACGCAGTCGGGCGGCGATCTTCTCCAGAATCCGGAGGTCTCGTTCGGTGACCATCTCCGGAATCCCGAGATCGTCGCCGCCGGAGAGCCGGGCAAGCAGCGGCCGCGTGACGACCAGTGGAGGATGATCGCCGTCCGGAGTGTCGAGGTCCTCGGTCCGGGTCACCCCGAAGCGGCAGGCGATGTCGCGCGTCGGCCGGCCGGCCGTGGCGGTCAACAGGACGAACCGCAGGCTCCGGTGAATCGGAAAGATTCCGCCGCGATTATCCAGGCCGGTGACGGAGTCGACATCCGCCCTGTCGAAGAGATGCCGCCGCAGAGGCGCGGGCCCGGCGTCGGTCATGACCCCCGACGGCAGCACCAGCCCGATGCGCCCACCGGATCGCGCCAGTTGGAGCGCGCGTTCGACGAAGAGCTGGTACCGGTTGACGTGCGATCGGCTTTCGATGCGGTAGACGCCGGCCTCGCGAGCGAAGCCGGTGACGCGGCGTGCCTCGACCTTGCGGTCCGCCCGAACGTTTGCCTCGCCGCTGTCGCCACGAACCATGTCCCACGGCGGGTTGCCGAGGATCGCGTCGAACCCGGCATCCGCGAGCCGTTCGCCGCGCTCGTCGGAGAAGATCTCCGGGAACGCCAGCGGCCAGTGCATGAAACGGTAGCGCGCCGCCAGTGCAGCCGAATGTTCGAGAAAACGATCGGTCGATCGTTCGGGCAGCGTCGTGCGGCTGCTTAGGAGACGGTCGGAGAGTTCCCTGAACAGCGCGCTCCCGGGCGGCGCACCGTCCTCCCAGAACCAGCCGGCGCACCACAGATCCAGCACCGCCGACCAGCGGCCGAGTGGCGACTGCGGCGCATGGAGCGCTGCGAGCGCCTTCTCCTTTGCGCTGACTATTGCCGCGGAATCGTCCGGATCGCGGGCAAGCCGCAGACGCGTCCGCACGGCGTTCTCAAGGACCGGCGTCACGTCAACGCCCGCGAAGAGCGGCGACGCCTCCGGTCGTCGTCGGCGAAGACCTCCGCCGGTCGGTTGCCGCAGCGCGTCGTCCAGGGTAGCGCCGATGAGACTGTCGCCGGCCACGAGGTGATGATCGAGAAAAGTGAGCGGCTTGTCCGACGCGAGGCTGGCGAGCCAGAGCGACAGTCGCGCGAGCTGGACGGCCATCGGATTCAGGTCCACCCCGAAGAGGCACCCCTGCGCGATCTCCCGCCGTAGCGCCGCACGGTCCGCCGCCGTGACGTCGCCGTGGTGCCAGCGGCCCTCGCGGATGAGGCTTTCTTCCGTGGCTGACGCGAGATAGCGACAGGCACCGACGAGGAACGCCCCGCTACCCATCGCCGGATCCAGAATTCGCAGGCGCAGGATCTCCTCCGCGCGGCGGCCGCGGACGAGCGGTTCGAGCGTCCGCCGCACCAGGAATGCGGTGACTGCGCGCGGTGTGTAGAAGGTGCCGCTCGACCGCCTGACGTCGCGCGTCCGGCTCAAGCCCGACACGCTCCCGGCGGCGGCAGGCTCGTACTCCAGGACTCGCTCGTACACCGCGCCGAGCTGTTCTACGTCCAGGTCGCGGTAAGAAATTCGAACGCGTCCGGCTGCCGGCCCGCGGGTCGTGCCGACCGCCATCATCACCGCGCCCATGACCGCGTCCTCGATCCGCGTTCGATCGAAGGCGGCCGAATGCGCCGGAGCGAACAAGCGGCCATTGAACGCCGTCACTTCGAGCTCTCCCGCTGAACAGCCTGCATGGGCGAGCCGCGAGATCGCCAGAACCGCGTGCCACACGCCCCGATACCGACGCCCGGTGATTAGCGTGGCGACGATGGCCTCGATGCTGTAGCGCTCGCGGTAGACCGGATGCCACATCGGGACCAGTCCTCGTGCTTCCGCAAACAGCAGAAAGAGCACGCGATACAGCACCGTCAGCGACTGCTCGAACAAGACGAAGGGCGCTTGTTCGGGACGTGCTGATGAGAGCGCGGTGAGCAGGAATCCAAGAGCGTCGAGCACGCCGTCTCCAAGCGCTTTGCATACGGAGACGCCATGCCGGACCGACAGGACCGTCGCGCGATCCAGGAGCGGTGGGCGCGCGGCCATCGCCTCGGCCCGAATCACGCTCCAGAAGACCGTCCGGGCCGGCGCTTCCAGGGAAAGCAGCGTCAGGTCGAACTCGAGATAGTGCCGCGACCACGTATGGTGCGCGTCGACAACGCGGAGAGCCGCGCCGTTGCAGCAGAAACACCACCGCGCATCGGCTCGGACGCCGTCGAGCACCAAGGCGCGCCAGCCTCGGTCGAGGGGATCGTTCCAGGGCACAATCACGACCGGCACCGAGGCGCCGGACGAAGCCACGGCCTCCAGGACGACCCGCGTACCCTCATCGGTCCGCCGACCGATTCCGAATCCAAGAATCTTCAGAAGCGGGATAACCCCGGCGTCGGCGATGGCGCGGATGCTGGAGGCGGGACCGAGGGTCGACTCCCGTCGATCCGACCAGGCGTCGAGCGCGCGAACAACGGCCGCCGGCGGCTCCGCCGCGCCGGGCAGGGTATGGAGCGCGGTCTCCGCGAAGGTCGCGCTGATGAGACGCCCGCGAACGCCGGCGATCATGTCACTCGACGACCGCGGCAAATGCCAAGTCGCACGCGTCGCAACGCACGTCCCGGTCGGCGGCAAGCTCGCGGAGGCGGAAGGCGGAGCGGGATAGCGCCTCGTCAAGCAGCGCAGCCTGTGAAGCCGCCAGCCGCTCGTTGCGTCGGTCGAACAGCGCGCCCTGCAAGAGACCGACGGACAAGCGCGCGTGACGGTCGCGCATGGCCGCCATCAGATCGCGTTCGCGGCGCATCCACAGATTCAGTGGCTGGCGAAGCGTATCGCGGAGTTCGCCTAGTGTCTCGCCCTGCGCGACGCCGATCGCATCCTCAACGGCCGGATGGTGAGGGTTCAGAACCAGGCGAATGCGGCTGCGGCATCGTCCTGGTGCCTCTGCGAGGCTCGCCACAAGAGGCACCAGCGATTCCCAGACGACGCGGCCCGATGCGTTCGTGACGGTCATCCTGAATGCCCAGAAACACTGCCGCCCGGCAACGGTGCCGCGACGAGATCGAAGCCTTGCGATGACGGGCCGGGTTTCCACGTTCCAGTTGCCGCTGGCGTCGGTACTGGCACTGCGCCACCCTCGGCTCCTGGCGAGGCGCTTCGCCTCTTCGCAGGCTTCGCGGCGAAGGTCGGCCGGCACGGTGCCGCCGGGAGCAGCGGGCCGCGCATCATCGATATCGGGAAGCGGGTGGTTGCCCAGCGCCGATTCGGCGACGCGCCGCTCGTCGGGAAGTGGTCCGCAGAGGCCAATCGCGTCTCGTATCCGGCTGATGCGGCAGGCCAGCCGCGCGAGGGTCGACTCCTCGCAGGTGCCCGCCGCCACGAGATGGATCGCATGGACTTTCCGAGCCTGCCCTATACGGTCTACTCGTCCGGCCCTCTGGTCCAGGCGCAGCGGCGTCCACGGTAACTCGAGATTGATGACGAACCGGCAGCGGTGGTGGAGGTTTAATCCTTCGCTGGCGGCATCGGTGGCCAGGAGCAGGCGGGCGCCGCCCTCCGTGAAGCGACGCAGCGCGTCGGCTCGCTCGCGTGATGCCAACCCGCCGTGCAGCTGCACGGCATCGACATCTTCGAGCGCGAGGGCGAGACGCTGAAGCGTGTCCCGATACTCCGTGAAGATGATTGCTGGTTCCGTCGTTCTCGAGATCAGGCGGCGCAGGATCGCCAGCTTGCTTTCGGCGCCGGCGGCAACGCGTGCCAGATCGAGAAGGTGGTGCAGGCGGACCCGCTCCTCGCCGGCGTCACTCAATCCCGGCGATCGAAGCGACGCTTCCGGCTCCTCATCGTCAACAGCCGTCTCGGCAAACGGCAGGTCGATTTGCGGAGCAAGGGCCGGTCCCGCATCCGCCAATAGGCCGATTCGCCGCTCTACGGAGCGTGCCAGCGATTCGGCGCTGCTGCAGGCGCGGCGGGCCAGCACCGACATCGCGAGCCGGGCGCCCGAGGCACCCGCACCGCTCGGTTGGTTCCACGCGAGCCGCGCGTAGGCCGTCAGCGCGGCGTGCATGGCGGCTTCGGCGGGCGTCGGCCGCACGCGCAGGAGCGTCGTGCGACGGGAGGTCGCCATGCCGACATCGGTCCGTGTGCGCCGGAATACCAGCAACGGATGGGCGCCGTTCAGGTTTCCGACATTGCACAGCCTGCCAAACGCCTCGTCATCGCCCGAATGCGGCGTTGCCGTCAGCAGCACGAGCGCACGCGCACGGTTTCCGACGGCGGTGGCGGCGGAGGCGCGATCGGACCTCCCCGCCAGGTTATGCGCCTCATCGAAGACAACCAGGTCCCACGTGAGGGCTTCGAGAGACCGCATGACTTCAGGCCGCTTGATGTAGTCGATCGAGGTGATGACGACCCGCTGCACGGACCACGGGTTCACTCCCGCGGGTAAGTGCGCTGTGAGACGGGCAACGCCTGCAGCGTCGAGCACTTCCGCGTCGAGGCGAAAACGGCTTCGCAGCTCATCGCGCCATTGGTCGCGGAGGGCCGCCGGCGAGATCACCAATGCCCGCGCATCCGGCTGGCGCAGGAGGACCTCGGCGATCATGAGGCCGGCCTGTACCGTCTTGCCCAGGCCCACTGCGTCGGCGATAAGGAACCGGCAGCCGTCGCCGCGCGCCAATGAGAGCGCAGGCTCGAGCTGAAACGGGATGAGCGTCAGATCCGCGCGGGCGGCGGCGCGCAGCGACGTCCAGGACGGGGTGGCTTCCGCCAGCACGCGTCTGGCGACATGACGCCAGCGGCGCGGGCTGACGACACGCGGTGCCGAGGACGCGTTGAGACGATCGATCGCCTCGAATGGGAGGAGAAACCCGGCCTGGCTGTTTCGGTTCGTGACGTCGCAGCCAGCCGCCTCAACAAGCGCCGCACTGCCGTAGCTGACGTGGCGGACGATTCGCCATTTCTCATCGCGGATGCGGACGATGTCTCCGGAGCGGAACGGAGTGGTATTCGCGGCCACTCCGGCGGCGGGTGCACGGCACGTTCCTGAGCGGTCGAGGCTGGATTTCGGGGCGTACGTTGCGAATGTGTGCGGAATTTGCCAGCCCTGGACCGGCGAGATGCGTCAATTTGGACGAAGGCGCGCGACCGTGGCCCCCAGGTGGGACTCGTCGGCGTCCCAGAACTGCTCGACCAGGGGGTGGCGCTCGAGCGCCTGCTGGACGATGCCGCGCTGGATACCCTTGCCGCGGCCGTGAATGAGACGTATCTGGCGGAGGCCGGCCTCGTGTGCGGCGCTGACGTACTCGTCGACGACCGATTTGATGTCGCGGGGCGCGAATGCGTGGAGATCCAGGGAGTCTTCGATGGGAATCCGGTGGGTCATGCCAAATCCCAGGTCCCAACCCTCAAATCCCAAACCTCGCGCGTTACCGACCGGCCTCGTAAGAGGCGGTCACAACCGTCTTGATCCCCCCGCGCACCGAGAAGTCGCCCACCACCGTCATGCGGCGGGGCTGGCACGCGGCCACGAGGTCGTCGAGGATCTGGTTGGTCACGGCTTCGTAAAAAATGCCGCGGTTCCGGAACTCGATCATGTAGTACTTCAAGGACTTCAGCTCGATGCAGCAATCGCCGGGGACGTAGGTAATGCGAATCTCGCCGAAGTCCGGGAGACCCGTTTTGGGGCATACGGAGGTGAACTCGGGGCAGTCGATGGCAATTTCGAAGTCACGCTCGGGGCGGGGATTGGGAAACGTCTCGATCGCCGTCGCGCTTGACATGGGGCGAAAATTCTAGCACTTTGGCCGGAAATCAAGGTGTTGCGCCGCGTGTTTCGTTGACACTCACCACCACGCGAGATAGCATTACGCGATTTTGCCGTGAGTTTCCGCCGCAGTGTGAGCGCGCGCGCAACTGCGACGCGACCGAAAGTTGGCGCGCATCAGTAAGGGGGACGTGATGGCTGAGGCCCGAAGAATGGGCAAGTCCGAACTCTTTTCACACTTCGCCGCGCGCTTCGAGATGAAGCGGACGCAGGCGCGCGAGTTTTTCGACGCGCTGACCGAGTTGTCGGAGAAGGAGCTCAAGCGCGCCGGAGAATTTGTGCTTCCAGGCATGGTCAAGCTGGTCGTGCAGAAGCGCAAGGCACGGATGGGTCGTAACCCGGCAACGGGCGAGGCCATCAAGATTCCGGCCAAGACGGTCGTGAAGGCGCGTATCGCCAAGCTGCTGAAAGACGCGGTCCTGCCCAAGAAATAATAGTCGGCGCGGCCGACCGGCCGCGCCGCATCCCCCGACCCGGCGCCCCGAGGCGCCGGGTTTGTTTCTTAGACGGCGGCGAGCTTCGACGGGCGGGCCTTGGTGAGGGGAAAGCGGAGCGTAAAGGTGCTGCCGAGGCCGACCTGGCTCTCGACGGCGATCGTCCCATCGAGCTGTTCCACCACGTTCTTTGAGATGGCCAGCCCGAGGCCGAGGCCGCGCCGCTTGGTCGTCACGAAGTCATCGAAGATCGTTGGGAGCCGTTCCTTCGGAATGCCGTAGCCGGTATCGGTCACCTCGACAACGGCGCGGTCGTCCTCGCGGGAGGTTCGGACGACAACATGCCCGCTCGGCGGGGTCGCCTGCAGCGAATTCGTGATCAGGTTTCGGCACACGCGATTGAGCGCGAACAGGTCGCCTTCGACGTACAACGGACCAAAGACGAACTCTGTTTCGATCGTCAGGCCCGCGGTTTCCGCGGTGGTCTGCATCGACTCGACCAGCTCCGCAAGGGCCTTGTTGAGATCGATCGGGAAGCGCTGCAGCGGGGCCGGGCGCGCCACGTTGCGCAGGTCGTCGAGCACCCGTTTCACCTGCGCCAGCTCACGTTCAATCGTGCGCTTGAACGTCTCGCGGTACTCAATGTCGTCGAACATCTTGACGATGAGCTTGCAGCTGTTGCCGATGTTCTGAATCGGGTGGGAGAGATCGTGTACCAGACTGACCGCAATGCGGCCAAAGACCGCCTGCCGCTCTTTCTTGCGAACGTTCTCCTGCAGCTCGACCAGCTTGTCCGCCATGTTGTTGAAGGCCAGGCCAAGCTGGCCGATCTCGTCGGCTGAGCCGACCTTCACGCGCTCGTTGAGCTTGCCTTCAGCCAGCGCCCGCGTGCCGCGAGTCAGCGCGAGAATGGGTTCAATGAACCGGTAGCCCCAGACGTAGCCGACGGCGAGCATGATCGTCAATGCGACGGCGATGGCGATTCCAAGCTGCCACTGAAGGCGGATCGGAATCGCAAACGCCTCGGCTTGAGGTTGCTCGACGATAACCGTCCACCTGAGCGTGGGCAGGTGCGCCGCAACCCCAAGCATGGGACCCCGCTCATTGTCGTACTGTTCAAATGCCGTCTGGCCGGCCGGCAGAGCGGTTGCCATGCGCGACACGAGGGGATGGGTTTGGAGGTTATCGCCGCGTGCGACACGCGACTTCTCATCCGGGTTGCCGTGGGCGAGCAGCTGGCCCTCGCTTGTCACAACCATGGCGTATCCCTGATCCCCAACCCGGATCCGGTCGACCATGCGCCAGAGCTCCTCGAGGTTCAGGCGACCCACGAGCCAGCCCCCCTGCTCGTCCTGCAACCGGACCGCGACGATTGCCGTTGGCAGCAGGTCGTCGTCAACAGAGAAGCGCGACATGAGGACGCCTTCGAAATCGACGCCTTCCGAGCCCGGCACAGTGACTGTCGGCGCGCCAAGCCGACTGGAGACCGTCGGGACACCGCTGTCGTCAAGCAGCGTCAGCTCCTTGAACTCTGGAAACTGGAGCACGAAGTTCTTGAGGATGCGATCCTTCTGCCAGTGCTCAAGACCCGTTTGCTGGAGGTCGGCCGCGACCGCTTTGAGGATGTTCACGCTGCCGGTGACGTACAGCTCGATCTGTTCGGCAACCTGACGGGCCACGTTGAGGTTGCCGAGGATGACGACCTGCTGGGCGCCCGTCCGGAGGGAAAAGACCGACACGGCGCCGTAACCGAGCAGCGGAACTACCGCCGCCGCCGCGAGCAGGAGAGCGAATCGTGTGGAGATCTTGATCACCGAGTCAAGACAGCCTGTCTATCGGGGTTTTCGGTCCATTGCCAGATTGTGAACAGGGGGTCTCCGCCGGATTCGGCCACGCGGAAATTCCTCCTGACGGCGCGCGCCCGCTGATTCCACGCCAGAAATAGTGCTGGCGGATCCTCGAGGAGGACACGCTGAAGCCGGCTGACTGCAGAGCGAATCGCTGCTTCATTGGTCGACGTCCGGAGGAGATCGAACAGACGCACCGCTTCAGCATTCTCATATCCAAACGCGTGCAACCCCTCACGACGAGGGGAACCCCAGAAGACGTGCGGCCGCGCAAGTGTGGGGCCGCTCGTTATGTCGACCAATACCGCTTCGAAACGTCCCTCGCGAATCCGCAGGTCATACTCTTCTGGTGCCAGTACCTGAAACTGCATGTCGACTCCGACGTCGTAAAGCTGTTTCTGCACCTCAAGGCCGATGCGCTCGAGCAGGCTGAAGTCCGCCGGGACAAGGCAGGTGAAGTGCAGCCGCGCGGGAGGGAGCTCGGACGCACGGACCTGAGCAGGAAGCCGGAAGCCGGCAGCTTCGAGCAGCGATACAGCTCCACGCGGATCGAACCCGAATGGTTGAATCGAACCATCGTAGGCCCAATGTTTCGGCCAGATAGGACCGGTTGCAGGCTCTCCGTGGCCTTGGAGCACGTTCGCGATCAGGGCGTCTCGATTGATGGCTGCATTCAGGGCGCGTCGAACAACTGCAGACTTGAATGGTGGCGCCGCCGAGTTGAAGGCGACCAGGAACTGGTAGCTGCGTGCGAACGAGATAACTTGAATATCGTCGTTTCGAATGAACTCAACCGCTTCGGGTGGGACGTCGGTGACCATGTCCACTTCACCACGAAGCAGACGCGTCCAGGACGTTCTGAGATTGTCGGAAGGACGAATGACGATTCGTTCGATTTCGGGAACTCCCAAGTAGTAGCGATCGAAGCGTTCCAGATGCACTCCATCCGAATCTCTTCCGACGAGACGGAACGGTCCGGTACCCACGTTCCGGGATCCAATACTGAGTAGTAGGCTCAAGTCTTCCGGCAGAAATGCCGACGGCCGCGAGAGGTCGAGGAGTAGCTGCAGATCGCCGTCCGGTCGCACCGACGTGATATCTGTGACCGACGGATACAGTGCCCGATTGACGGGACGCTCAATGGCACGCTTCAGAGCTTCAGCGGCAACGGTAGAGGTAAGTTGGGTGCCGTCGTGAAAAGTCACGCCCGCGCGAATGCGCAGGCGCAAGCGCCGGCCGCCGGTTTCCCACACCCAGCTTTCCGCTAGGCGGGGAAGAGCGCGTCCGTCGACGCTCATGTTTACCTGAGTAAGGCCTTCTAGAGTCAGCGCAGTTGTGAGCTCTCCCAGGCCCAATCCTGAGCCGGCAACACCGCCTTCGGGAAAGCCGATCGTCAGTCCACTGTGAGATTGGTTATCAGGCGTGCTGGATCTGGCGCATGCAGAAAACGCCGACAAAAAAATAACGCCGCACCAAACCCGCAGGGTGGCGCGGCGTTTCCGAGCAGACGAAAGGCGGGCTGAAGCCCGGTATGGGCTTCTTAGCTCTTCGGCGCCCCTCCGTCCTCGACAATCCATGGGCAATAGTTCTGCGGCTTCCTACTGGTCGCTGCCTTCTTGATGACGGTGATCTTCATGAGTTTACTCCGTTTCTGGTGAATGGCCGATTAGCGGTCACGCGATAGCTGCAGCGGTGCGCTCCGCCAGGCCGGCGACGGCTGACTCGAACGCACCCTTGTGACATGACGGCTCGTACATGTCTCCAAGCTCGTTGTGCGCGGCCACGGAACAGCCGCCGCCGCACACGGGAATAAATGAGCAATCTCCGCATTCCTCCTTCAACGGGCTGAGCCGCTCGAAGCGCTCGGCGGCCGCGCGCTGCCAGGTTTCCTGGCGGCCGTCGATGTGGCCGGTTGATTCGGTGGCGGCGCCGGTGAATCCCGGGCAGGCGTAAAGCGCGCCGTCGGGGCCAATCGTGTAGGCGTGCCGCCGGTGAATCTCGCACGGTCCCATGTGCACGCCGTCCGGCGTCGGAAACCCGCGCTTCCGCGTCTCGCTGCGGAGGAACGCCATCTTCTCGTCGACGAAGTGACACGAGTCGCACACGCTCGAGCCTTTCGATGCGCCGGCCCCCGCGCTCGTCATGCACGTGCCGTTGAGCGGCTTGCCGGCGTCGCCCACGACGGTCAACGGGATGACACCCTTCGGCGTTGCTTCGGCAAACGACTTGATGACCGGCTTGAAGTTGACCTTCGCGATCTTGTCCGCGAATTCCTGCTCGCGGAGGAAATCGAGCAGCGCCGGACAGCTCTCGACCGAGGACTCGTCGAAGTTGCCGCCAATCGTGATCGGCACCTTGTGCGCAACGCGCCGCACGTTCTCGACGATCCTGTCGAAAGTGCCCTGGCGGCCGCGGAGCGGCCGCATCCGGTTGTGCGTCTCGCGATCGCCGTCCAGCGTGACCTTCACGCCGTACAGCCCGTACGGCGTCAGCCGGTCGACGACGTCCGGCGTAAGCAGGAGTCCATTGGTAATGACGCTGATTCCTTGCTTGACACCCCGCGCGGCACACAGGCCGTAGCATTGCTCGGCGAGGTAATAGGCGACCGGGAGGTTCAACAGCGGCTCGCCGCCAAACAGCGTGAGGACGAACTTCTCCGGCCGCACCTCGTCGAGCCGCTTCTCAATCCACGCGACGACTTCGCGGGCCGACTCGAGCGACATCTTTTCGGCAAACTTGTTGTAATCGCCGTGGTCACCCTGGAAGCAGTAGTCGCAGGCGAAGTTGCACTGCAACGTCGTCAGCACCGTCACGCGCAGCTGCTCGGTGTCCTCGCGCAGCTCCCGGAAGTACTTGTCCAGCGCCGTTGTCTCTTCGTCGCGGCTGCCGACAATGAAGCCGTTGTCCCGAAGCGCGTCGATGGTCTCGCGCTCCTCGTCGTTGAACGTGGCATCGCCGCGCGAAATCCGATCGATAAGGCCCGTGACATCCGGGGAGACCAGGATCTGCGCGTCGGAGAAGGTGTTCATCAGGAACACTTCGTTCCCATCCGCCACCGGCACTTGCACGTTGAACATCGAGGGTTGCACAGACGTCCTCACCAAAGACACCGCACCCTGAAATCGGATTGCTTGGGTTGCGTGCGGGATGAACCACACGGCTAACGTTCCCGCGGTTCGCTTCGTGAAGAGCAACGCGGGTGCCGTTCGCGCGTGCACGACTTCAACGGGGGCGTTTGCAGAATTTGCGCAGCAAATCGCGCGGGCGGCAAGGAACTCGCATTCAGCGCGCAGATCGCGCACGGCCAACCGGTTAGCGGGTCCGCCGGGCGCGGGCGTCCACGAGCAGCGCTCGCGCTGTTCGAAACGGTATTCCTGGCCTGGAACAGCGAGGCCGGCTGGCGGTCAAGTTCTTGACCGCTCGGACGGTTAGTTGCCGCGGATCTTGCGGGCCAGCTCCCGAATCTCCAGCCGGTCCATCTTGAATTTCAGGGTGCTGAGTGGGATGCCAAGCGTCTTTGCGGTCGCCGTGACGTTCCAGCCGCCCTTCTCGAGCGCGCGAATGACGAAGTTCCGCTCGAAGGTCGAGACCGCACGGTCGAGCAGG
Source organism: Acidobacteriota bacterium (assembly GCA_016190945.1). Lineage (GTDB taxonomy): Bacteria > Acidobacteriota > Vicinamibacteria > Vicinamibacterales > UBA2999 > JACPPO01. Next base: position 20,086 of record JACPPO010000129.1, read on the forward strand.
TTCTCCGTCGCCGGCCCGGCCGCGTCGAGCTGGGCGACGTGGAGTTCGTAAGGGAGATCTTCGTCGGTAATCCAGTCCTTGTCCGATACCGCCACGAGGCGCTCGATCAGGTTTTCCAGCTCCCGGATATTTCCCGGCCACCAATAGGCGCTCAGAATTCGAAGCGTTGAGTCGGCGATCCCCTGGATGTTCTTCCTGAACTTGATGTTGTAGCGGCGCAGGAAGAAGCGGGCCAGCTCCGGCAGGTCGTCGATCCGGTCGCGCAGCGCCGGCACCTTCAGCGGGATCACGTTCAAGCGGTAGAACAGGTCCTCCCGGAAGGTGCCGTCCTTGACTGCCTTGTCCAGGTCGGTATTGGTCGCGGCAATGAGACGGAAGTCGGTCTTGATCGGATGCGTGCCACCGACGCGCTCGATCTCGCCTTCCTGGAGGGCGCGCAGGAGCTTGGCCTGCAGCTCGAGGCGCAAGTCGCCGACCTCGTCGAGAAACAACGTCCCCCCGGTCGCGAGCTCGAACTTGCCAAGCTGCTGGCGGATGGCGCCCGTGAACGCCCCTTTCTCATGGCCGAAGAGCGTGCTTTCGACCAGCTCGCGCGGTATCGCGGCGAGGTTGACGGCCACAAAGGGTGCGTCCGCGGCGCCCGATTCACGGTGGATCAGCCGCGCCAGTAATTCCTTACCCGTACCGCTCTCGCCGAGGATCAGCACCGTCGCCGAGAGTTTCGCGACCTTCTGCACCAGGTCGATAATCTCGCGCGTGCCCCGGCTGGGTCCGACGATGAACTCGCGGTCGACCCGCTCGGCGACCTCGGCGCGCAGCCGCATCACGTGCCGGCTGAGATCCTGGCGCTCGCTCGCGTTACCGACCATCGTACGGACGCCTTCGAGGTCGAAGTCTTTCGAGATGTAGTGATAGGCGCCGGATCGCATCGCCTCGATAGCCGCTTCGAGCTCCTTGACCACCGAAATGACGATCACCTCGACGTAGGGGTAGTTCTCCTTGGTGATCTTGAGGACTTCAAACCCGCTGATGCCGGGCAAACGAACGTCGAGCAGCATCAGCGCGACGTCCTCCTTCTCCATTATCTGCAGCGCCGCTTCTCCGGTGGCGGCGCACAGCACGCGGTAATCGCCCTTGAGAACGGCCGTCAGCGTCTCGCGCATTCCCTCGTCGTCGTCCACGACAAGGACGGTTTTTCTGCGTTCGGACATGTGGGCCGCGAGTATAGCGCGCTCCTTGACACTTCTGAATTCCCTTGGATAAGGTACGCCAAGGAAGACAGATTCGCGCGTCATGACCCTCCTCTGGTTCATCGTGGGCGCGTCGCTGGTCGTCGCGCTCGCGGCCTGGAGCCGGGCGCGCCGGACCGCGAAGCGGCTGGAACGACTCTCGGAAATGTACTGGGAGCTGAAGTACCAGCACGGCGAGCTTCGCGTGCGCATGCAGCGTATGACCGGCGAGGCGCCGCCTCCGCCTCCTCAAGCTCCCGCGCCGGGACCGCCGGGCGAGGCCTTCGTGCCTCTCAACTCGCTTGCACCCCACCGCGCAGGCCCGGGGTCCCCATCGCGCACGCCTGCGCGATGGGGTGGAGACGTGCGCGGCGGGGACCCCGCGAAGCACTGAAAGCGATCTCCAGGAGCCCTTTTGCCAAACTCATATGATGTCGTTGTCATCGGTGCGGGTACCGGCGGTTATATCGCGGCGATCCGCGCGTCCCAGCTCGGCAAGAAGGTTGCCGTGGTCGAGAAGCAACAGTCGCTCGGCGGAACCTGCCTGATCTGGGGATGCATTCCAACGAAGGCGCTCCTCGAGCACGCGCACGCTTTCAAGATCATTCAAAGCGCGAGCGAATGGGGTGTCACCTTGCCGTACGGCGCTCCGGCCATCGACATGCGCCAGGTGCATGCGCGCAAGGACAAGGTCGTCAGCGGCCTGACGAAGGGCCTCGAGTTCCTCTTCAAGAAGAACAAGATTGACTGGATCAAGGGCACCGCGCGGCTCGCCGGCGAGGGCCGGGTCCATGTGTTCGAAGGCGAGAAGCAGACGCTCGATGCCGGAGACATCATCGTCGCCACCGGATCCTCGCCACGCGGCATTCCGGGCATCGAAATCGATCGCAAGCGGATCATCACGAGTGACGCCGCGATCCACCTCGGTGAAGTGCCCAGGTCGCTCGTCATCCTCGGAAGCGGAGCCGTTGGCGTCGAATTCGCGTCGATCTACCGTCGATTCGGGAGCGAGGTCACGATCGTCGAGCTGCTGCCGCGCCTGGTGCCGGTCGAAGACGAGGCGATCTCGGTGGAGCTTGAGAAGTCGTTCAAGAAGCAGGGCATCCGATCGCTGACGGGCACGAAGGTGACCAAAGCCACCGCGACAGGAACGGGCGTGGACATCGAAGCGCAGGGGCCCGATGGCAGGAGTCAGCAGCTCGCCGCGGATATTCTGCTCGTGGCGACAGGCCGGGGCCCCGTGACGACCGGACTTGGGGCCGAGGCGCTTGGCGTCCGGATGGAAAAGGGCTACATCCAGGTTGATTCGATGTACCGCACGTCGGTGCCGAACATCGCCGCAATCGGCGATGTGATCGCGCTCGAGGGCCGCGTGCACCCGCAACTTGCCCACGTATCGTCGGCCGAAGGGATACTGGTGGCGGAGCGTCTCGCCGGACGGGACGTGCGGCCGCTGAACTACGACCACGTACCCAGCTGCACCTACTGCGATCCGGAAATAGGGAGCGTGGGCCTCACGGAAGCCGCGGCGAGGAGCCGAGGCTTCGACGTGCGGGTCGGGTCGTTCCCGTTCGGCGTCCTCGGGCGTGCGAAGATGGCGGGCGAAACTGAAGGCTTCGTCAAGGTGGTGGCGGACAAGCGGTACGATGAGCTGCTGGGCGTTCACATGATCGGTCCACGATCCACGGAGCTGGTGGCGGAAGCGGTGCTGGCGCTGCGCCTTGAGTGCACGGTGGAGGAGCTGATCAGGACGATCCACGCGCACCCGACGTTCTCGGAGGCTGTCGGCGAAGCCGCCCGCGCCACTTACGGCGCGGCGTTCCACATGTAACGATGCCTACTCCCATCGTCATGCCCCAGATGGGCGAATCGATCGCGGAAGGAACGATCGTCCGCTGGATCAAGAAAGTCGGCGACCAGGTCGAGCGCGACGAGCCGCTGTTCGAAATCACGACCGACAAGGTGGACGCCGAGATTCCATCTCCGGCGACGGGAATCCTTACCGAGATCATGGCCAAGGAAGGCGACACGGTCTCGGTGAACACCGTCGTCTGCACGATTCAGCAGGCGGGTGAGGAGCCGAGACAGGAAGCGGCCCCGGCCCGGGTGCCGGCCCCTGTGACGACCGCGACCCCGCGTGTTGCCCGTCCGTTGTCAAGCCAGGCGACGCGCGACGATCTTCGCCGCCAGAAATCGTCGCCGCTCGTCCGCCGGATCGCGCGCGAGCACAACGTTGACGTGGCCCGGATTGCCGGCTCGGGCCTCGGGGGTCGCGTCACGAAGCAGGATATTCTCGACTATCTCGGCCGGGGTCAGGAATCGGGGATCAAGGATCAGGAATCCCCGACCCCCGGCCCCCGACTCCAGACAGAGGGCGACCGCGTCGAGATCCAGCCGCTCTCGCCGATGCGCAGGAGGATCGCCGAGCACATGGTCCTCAGCCGGCGCACGTCGGCCCACGTGCATTCGGTGTTCCACGTCAACTTTTCCGATGTGGAGAGGATCCGGCAGCAGAAGAAAGCGGAATACGAACGACTCGGCGCGAAGCTGACCTACATGGCGTTCATCGCCAAGGCGGTCATCGACGCTCTTCGGCGGCACCGGGTCGTCAATGCGTCGCTGGACGGCGACAACGTCCTCTACAAGAAAAGCGTCAACCTCGGGATCGCCGTGGCGCTTGAAAGCGGCCTCATCGTGCCGGTCATCAAGAACGCAGACGAGAAGAACCTTCTCGGCCTGAGCCGCGCCATCGCCGACGTCGCCGAGCGCGCGCGCGCGAAGCGGCTGAAGCCGGAAGAAGTGCACGGCGGGACGTTCACCATCACGAATCCGGGGCAGTTTGGCGCGCAGTTCGGCATGCCGATCATCAACCAGCCGCAGGTTGCCATCCTTGGCGTCGGCACCATCGAGAAGCGGCCAGTAGTCGTCGACGACGGTATTGCCATCCGCACGATGGCGTACCTGACGCTTGGCTACGATCACCGACTTGTTGACGGGGCCGTCGCCGATCAGTTCATGTCAGACGTGAAGAAACACCTCGAGCATTTCGACCCGAACCAGGTGTAGTGCGCACGCTTGAGATCCGCCGGCTAGGTGTCGTTCGGTATCAGGAGGCGCTCGCACTGCAGCGGGCGCTTGTCGAAGAGCGCCGCGCGGACCACGTGCCCGACCTGCTCCTTCTGCTTCAGCATCCCGCCGTGATCACGCTTGGCGTCAAAGGCGACGGCGGCCGCTCGAATATCGTCGCCGGGGCGTCGCGGCTGGCCCAGCTCGGCATCGACATCTCAGAGACCGGGCGCGGCGGCGACGTGACCTATCACGGGCAGGGGCAGATCGTGGGTTATCCGATCCTCGATCTGCGTCCCGATCGGTGCGACGTGCGTCGCTATGTTCGTGACATCGAGGAAGTCATGATTCGCGTGTGCGCCGACTACGGTGTACCGGCAACGCGGCTCGAAGGCCTGACCGGAACCTGGATCGGGAACGACAAGATCGGGGCGATAGGCGTTCGGATCTCGCGGTGGATCACGAGCCACGGATTCGCATTCAACGTGAACACGAACCTGGACCATTTCGATCTCATCGTGCCGTGCGGGATATCGGGCCGAGGGGTGACGTCGCTTCAACGCGCGACGGGCCGGGAGATTTCAGTCAGCGAGGTGGACGACGCGGTGATCCGGCACTTCTGCGACGTGTTCGAACGCGAGACTACGAACGCGATGCAGAAGTCAGCGTAACAACGGCCTCGGCGACGCCACGGCCGGCCGTGGCCGTGACTTCAATCCGCGCATTGCGCCAGGTGACAGCGTCGCCGGAGGCGGCCGGCCGACCCAGCAGCAACAGCACGAGGCCGCTGATTGTCGTCACTTCGGGGTGATCCAGGGTGCAGCCAAGCGCCGTTCCCGCTTCCTCCAGACGCACGGTTCCACGCACCCGTAGTCGACCCGCTGCTTCCCGCACGATCGACGTCCGGCCGTGACCTTCTTCGATGTCTCCAACGACCTCTTCGAAGAGGTCCTCCATCGTGACGAGCCCCGCGGTACCGCCATGCTGATCCATCACCACCGCCATCTGCGCGCGGTAGCGACGCATGACGGCGAGCACCTCGTCGAGCGGGGCCGGTCCGGGCACGTAGGGCAGCGGCCTGGCGTCGCGGGCGGTGACGGGCCTGTTCGCCACCAGATGCCGCAGCGCCTCCTTGATGTGAAGGCTGCCGATGATGTTGTCCAGATCGCCGACGAAGATGGGATATCGCGTGTGAGGATTGGCCTGAACGATCGCGCTCAACTCGTCCGGCCCCGTACCTACCGCGATCCCGGTCAGCATGACGCGCGGCACCATGGCCTCGCCGGCCGTGAGGTCGCCGAACTCAAACAGCTCCCGGAGAATCTGCCCTGACTCCCCTCGCAGCATTCCGCCTTCCTGGCTTTCCTCGATGATGTACTGGAGCTCCTCAGTCGTGTGGTACCGCTCGGCGTCGACTTCGTGCCGCCGCACGCCAACCAGCCGCAGCAGGCCGTTGCCGATCGCGTTCAAGCTGACGATCAGGGGCCGCAGCGCCGCCTCGAGCGCCAGAATCAACGGGGAGACATAGAGCACGGTGCGCGCGGCCCGCTGGAGGGCAAGCGCCTTGGGAACCATTTCTCCCATCACAATGTGCAGGTAGGTCAGCACAGACACCGCCACAACGCTCGCCACCGCATGTGCCGCGATCCATCGGTTTTCCTCGAACGGTTCCAGTCGCACCGCGATCCACTGCGCGATTACGTGCTCCCCGTACATGCCAAGCCCGAGGCTTGCCACGGAAATTCCGACCTGGGTGGTCGCGATGTATCGGTCCTGCCGCCTGGGATCCTCGAGAATGCGCGCTACACGCTGCGCCAGTCGGTTCCCCTGGCCGGCCTGGTGCTCGATGCTCGCTCGTGGCGCGCCGACGATGGCAAACTCCGCTGCGACAAACAATCCGTTGGCAACCACCAGCAGGAGGATGATGCCAGCCGCGATCACCAGGTCGGTCACTCTTCCGTCCTCGTGTCTTCCGGCACGACTCGGCGCGCCAGCACGGAATCAAGGGCTCGATCCGCGACCCGTTCCACCTCGAACTCGTAATCGCCCACGGTGGCACGGTCGCCTGGAACCGGCAGGTGGCCAAGGGCGGCCGTCACGAGTCCGCCGATGGTGGTCGCATCTGTTTCCCATTGGGTGTTCAGCTGCGCCGCTGCATCGTCCACCGCCATCGCCCCAGGAACCCGAAGTCCGCCGTCGGGCAGCGCCTCCACCACCGGGCCTTCGGACTTGAACTCGTCACCAACTTCGCCGAGCAGCTCCGACAGCACGTCTTCCAGGGTCAGTAGCCCCGCCGTTCCACCGAACTCGTCGACCACGAGCGCCTGGTGCGAGTGCCGCTCCCGCAGCTCGCGCAGCACGCGGTCGGCCGTCACGCTCTCGTGCACGCTGGCAATCGGCCGCAGCAGGCTCGCGAGCGTGGCGTCCGGTCCGCCGCCGACCTGCCATCGAACCAGGTCCTTCGTATGCAGCATGCCGACGACGTTGTCGACTGAGCCTCGGTACACGGGCAGTCGCGAGAAAGGGCTTTGCGCGACGATGCCGATGACATCGCCGAGCGGCGTGCCGATGTCGAGCGCCGAAATCCTTCGGCGGGGCACCATCAACTGCTTCGCCTGACGCAGGTTCAGCCGCAGGGCGCGCTGCAGCCGGCGGTGCTCATCCGGCTCGAGGAGGCCGCCATCGCGGCTTTCGGCGATCAGCAGCTCGATTTCATCTGGTGAATGAATATGGCGGTGGGTCTGCGACGGCGATCCAAGAAGCCGGAGCAGGAGCAAGCCGGTACCGTTCAGCCATTTGATGAAAGGGCGGTACACCCATAGCGACGGCACCATCGGCACCACCGTATAGAGCGCCGCGTGCGTCGGGTATTGCAGCGCCAGCGACTTCGGCACCAGTTCGGCAAAGATGACCTGGGCGACGGTCAGTGCGAGGAGCACCGCCACGGCGGACGTCGACTGTGCCGCCACCTCCTGCAGGCCTCCCAGCCGGCCGAAGAGCGGCGCCAGCGACACGGCAATGGTCCGCTGGGCGTACGCGCCCAGTACGAGGCTGGAGAGCGTGATGCCGATTTGGCATGCGGCAATGTAACGGTCGAGCGCGGCGGGCGATTCGATCAGCGGCAACAGCCAGCCGGCCAGCGGGTTCCCGTCGGAGGCCAGCTGCTGGACGCGGCTGCGCCGCACGCTCACGGCCGCGAATTCGGCGCCGACGTACACGGCGTTGACCAGGATCAACGCCACGACGATCAGGAGGGTCGGCAGGATCACGGAATAGATTCGCCAGAACTCAGCGCGTGCTGAATTGAGGCCGATCCTGCCGCGTGGCGAGACGCGCCGCCAGCTCCAGCACGAGCGTCGCGACCCGCGCGGCGCCCGCCGCGTCGATAAGGTTCCAATCGTCGCTCGGGCGATGGTAGTCGTCGTGGAAGCCCGTGAAGAAATGCAGCGCCGGCACGCGACGGTCGAGGAACGAAGAGTCGTCGCTGCGTGCGGCACCCGGGCCGCCGCGGCGCACATCGAGACCGGCGATTCGGCCCGTCGCGTCAACGTCCGCCTTGAGAGAGGGCATTCTATCGAGGCCACCAACCTCGACACGGCCGTTGGAACGACCGATCATGTCGAGGTTCAGCATCGCGACCGTGCCTGCCAGGGGGACCACGGGAGAGCTCGCATAATGCGCCGAGCCGAGCAGGCCCCGCTCTTCGCCTGCGAACGCCACGAAGACGAGGGACCGCGGGAAGCGCGCCCGATCGGCCGCTGCAGCACCGGCAATCTCGATCAGCGCCGCGATGCCTGAGGCGTTGTCGTCGGCGCCGTTGTGGATCTCACCGGTGCGCTCCGGAGTACTGGAAAAACGGCCGCCCAGGCCGACATGGTCGTAATGAGCACCGAGCACAACCGCCTCCTCGTTCCTCGCACCATCCGAGCCGTCGAGAACGCCGACAACATTGCGCACGATCCGGCGTTTCACAAAGAGGCGCTGTGCGTAGTCGATTCTTCCGCCGGTGAGCGCGCGCGACCGCGGTATCAGATCGCGATCGATCTGGACAGCGAGACCGTCAAGATCCCAGGCCCGCAGCAGCACGGCCAATGCCTCGCGACGGACGCGCAGGACGGGAATCTCGTGATCTTCCGCATCAGATTCGATCGAGAAGAGCCGGTAGTCGGCTTGATCGACGCGATGAGTGGGGTCTGACACGACGAGCAGGGCCCGCGCGCCACGGCTGCGCGCCGCGAGCGCCTTGCTGGGCAGGGTGGTCTCGCCAAGCGGCTGGGCGCCATTCAAACGACTGCCGCGCCGGTTCTCCTGCGGCTCGTGCGAGAAAATGAGCACGGCTTTGCCGGCGACATCGAGACCGGTGTAGTCGTCGTAGTTGAGTGCCGGCGCGGAAATACCATAGCCGGCAAACACGAGAGGAAGATTCTTCAGATCGATCGCAGCCGAGGACGTTACGCCTGTCGGCGTTGCGGCGAGCGGGTAATACGACTCGCCGAGCGACAATCGGACCGACTGCGCGGCCCCACGCACCACGAGGCTGTTGCCCTCGCCAACGCTGAGGCCCGCGTCCAGCTCGAACGGCTGAAACCAGTCACCGTTCCGTCCGCCCGGCCGCAGGCCGGCCGCCTTGAATTGCGCGGCGATGTACTCGGCCGCCTGTTCGAGCCCGGCGCTTCCGTTGCCCCGTCCCTGCAGGTCATCGGAGGCCAGGAACTTGATGTGGCCGAGCAGCGCCCCCGGCTCGATCGGCGGTGTTGCCGCCCCGACACCGCCAGCCAAGAGCGCGAGGAGGGCGGCCGAGCGAAGAAGCCCGTGCATCTAACGATCGTAACCTACCCGCCCAGAGCGGTTTGAAGGCGCACGTGCTCGCGAGTGTTGAGCTCGGGAACGCGCGTCTGCGCGATGCCGCGCGCGGCAAGCCGGGCAGGGAGGGCGCCGGCGCGGTTTCTCACGCCGAATTCGCCCACTAGTTGCGTCAGGACGCTGAACGACCGTCTCGAGTCGCACAGGATGCCTTCAGCGACGCGTGCGGCGGCGGCCCCGAGCGTGTAAGGGCCGGGAGGCCAGAGGCGGACCGCCCGCGCCTCGATTCGCGCAAGCTGGACCTGCGACAGCATGCGCTGCAGGGCGTAACCTCCGATCGACGCTTCGCTCCACGGCACGACGAATCCGGCCGGCGGCGTGCCAAGCACCGTCAGCATGACCTCGCGCGGGGAGCAGCCGGCTTCCATCGCCACGATAGCCGTGATTGCCGATGCGAGTGCTTCGGGAGATGAACCAATAAGACGTTCGCGAGGGATTCGCGTTTCGTCAGCTGCCCTGCTGAGCAGCTCGACCTGCGAGGCGCCGGCAAACACAATCGGGGCATCGACGAGGTAGGGAAGGATCCGCGTCAGCATCGCCAGTCCTTCTTCACCCTGCCACTCGCTGAGGTGTGCGCGGAACCGATCGGCAATCACGCAGACGCTGCAGCCGGCGAGCCGGCTCTCATCGCCGGTGCCATCCAGGCGTGCGTGAAAATCGTCGACGGCGCCCGACTGCTGAATGTCGAGCGCTTTCCCTGCGGCCGCATCGGCGACCTCATCCACGAGCAGCACACGGCTGACCCGGTCGCAAGACGCGAGCGCCTGCGCGGTCGCACCGCCAATGTCGCCCGCGCCGACGATTGCCACCGTTGTCATATCGCGAAACCAATCCCTCATTTCACGCATGTCGCCACGACCGACGCCGGCCAGCGCCGCCATGTGGCTGCGGAAAAAGCCATAACGTAACCTTGAAGAACGGCTTTTTCTCCGCACATGACGTCACTGGCCGTCGCCACCGATGGCAACAGAAGCGACCTCAAGGGTTAACTCGGCGCGTGTATTGTAATAGGCGGTGAAGGCGTTCACAGACAAAGTCGCGATCGTGACGGGCGGTTCCCGCGGAATCGGCCTGGCGATTGCGCGCGCCCTGCTCGAGCGTGGCGCACGTGTGGCGATTACGGCCACCTCCGACGCAACGCTCGAAACCGGTGCGGCGGCACTGGAAAAAGTGTCAGGCGCCGGAGCGGTGCTGCCGATTCGCGCCGATGTGCGGCGTCACGAGGAGATGGAACAGGCGATCGATGCCGTCGCCCGGCATTTCGGCGGCCTTGATGTGCTCGTGAACAACGCCGGTGTCGGCGTGTTCCGCCCCGTCGCTGAAATGACGGTCGAGGAATGGCACCGCATCATCGACACGAATGTGAGCGGGGTGTTCTACTGCTGCCGGGCCGCGCTGCCGCACCTACGGAAGCGTGACGGCGGTTGGATCATCAACATCAGCAGCCTTTCCGGCATGAATCCGTTTCCTGAGGCCGCCGCGTATTGCGCCTCGAAGGCGGCCCTCAACGCATTCAGCGAGGCCCTCATGCAGGAAGTGAGACACGACGGCATCCGAGTCGCCTATGTCATGCCCGGGTCCGTGCGCACCGATTTCAGCGGTCGGTCGCCCGGATCCGACGACTGGAAGCTCGCGCCGGAAGACGTCGCGCGGGTCGTCATGGACCTGATTGCCCATCCGTCACGGAGCCTGCCGAGCCGCGTCGAGATACGCCCCGCCCGGCCGCCGAAGAAGGGCTGATGGACACAATGTCGGCCTTCGACAAGCACCGCGACGCGCTCGAGGTTCACGAGACGATGATGGGCTCCGTCAACGGGCGCGTCGCCGTAGCCCTGGATCTGTTGACTGACGCCCTCGCCATGGTGGGGCAGCATGGCGTCTATTGCCAGAGCACGCGGGTACCCGGGACACCCACGCTCGACATTGCTCTTGTCCTGGAGCAGATCGGCGACGCCAAGGAGCTGCTTCAGAGCGTCATCGAACTGGAGCGGTCGGGATAGATAGGGGATGGACAGGGGATGAACAGAGGATGACCGCGTCCGCTCCGGCGCCGATCGGCGTCGTTGCCCATTACAACCTGCTCGAGCGCCTCGAACCCGCCGGCCCCGGCGAGCTCTTTCGCGCGCGCGACACCCGCCTGGGGCGTACGGTCGCGGTGCGGATCCTGCCTCATGAATTCGCGCGGGACGCTGACGCCCGGGTGTCCTTGATAGAGCAGGCTCGAGCGCTCGTCGCACTGTCACACCCGAACGTCACGACGCTGTTCGACGTCGGCGAGCATGACGGCCGCGTCTACCTTATCTTCGAGTTCCTGAAGGGACAGTCGCTGCGCGCCGAAATGGCGTGCCGGCAAATGAAGGTGCGCCGCGCGATCGAGCTTGCGATCCAGATCGCCGACGCCGTCGCCGATGCCCACGCCGCAGGATTCGTGCACGGCGGCCTCAGTCCCGATTCAATCGCGATCACGTCAAAGGGCCATGCCAAGATTCCGGCGTTCGAGCTGGCGGCGCGCTCCGGGTTCGACCGGAGCGCCGCCGACGTACGCCTTCGTGACTACGAGTCGCCCGAGGAAGCGCGAGGCCAGCCGGCCGACGAACGATCCGACATCTACTCCGTGGGCGCCGTTCTGTTCGAGATGCTGACGACCCGTCGGCCGCCGCATCGGGGCACCGCGGCCCCAAGCGCGTCGAACCGGAACGTTCCGTCCGAGGTCGACGCGATTGTCCTGAAGGCGGTGGCGCCGAATGCCGCCTTGCGTTTTCAGAGCGTGGCGACGCTGGCGGCGGAGCTCAGGAGCGCGGCCGCGATTCTCGACGTTCGCGGCGGCGCCGGAGACGAACATGGCCGGCCGGAAGAACAGGCGACGAGCGTCGGCCGGGTCCTGATCCTGACGGCTGTTATTCTGCTGGCTCTGGGGGGGTTGGCTTGGTGGATGGCGGCCCAGTGAGGATCTGGCCGAGCCGCTCCGAGAACGCGGAGCGGGCAAGGACCTCATCGATCCCCGCATTTCGGGCGGCGCCGATCACGTCCGTCTGGACGTGGGACACGTAGCCGAGCGTCCGGATGTCTCTGAGGCCGGGGTCGGCTTTCATCTGCGCGATGACCTCGAGGGGCCGCAGCTTCGCGCTGTTCAAATCGAGAATAACGAGCGAGGGCTGTGTCTCGCGGATGCGCGGCAGGATCATGTCTGGCGCGCGCTCGAAGAGCACCGGCGCCGCGAGCGCCTTGGCGGCGGTTGAGATCTTGATCGAGAAGATCAGGTCGTCCACGACGCATAACACCATTCTTGTCAACTCCCAACGCCCAACTCCCAACCTCCAAGGTTAGGAATTCTGAGTTGATACGATTGTAGTGGAATGATTCTCGAAGTTCGCGCCGTTCCGCCGTTCTACAAGAACGGGTTTGTCGTCGGCTGCGAACGCACGCGTGAAGCCGTGGTGATCGACCCTGGAGATGAGGCCGATGAACTGCTCGGTGCGGTTCGCGATCACGGCCTCCATGTCGCGCACATCCTGCTGACGCATGCTCACATCGATCACATCACGGGAGTCGGCCTCGTCAAGGAGGCGGTGGATGCGCCCGTCTATCTCCACATGGAGGATCTGCCGCTATACGAACATGCGGTCCAGCAGGGGCGGATGTTCGGTTTCTCGGTCCGGCAGCCGCCACCGGTCGACCTCTTTTACGACCTGACCCCGATCTATTTCGGCGACTACGAGGTCCGGGTGCACCAGACGCCCGGCCACTGCCCTGGCGGCGTCTGTCTCCAGGTGGGGAAGAAGGGCGAAACCGGCACGCATCTCTTTGTCGGCGACACGCTCTTCGCCGGATCGATCGGGCGCACCGATCTGCCGGGTGCCGATCACGACGTCCTGATGCGATCGATTACCGGCGTCCTGTTCGCGCTTGGCGACGCGGCCACGGTGCACCCCGGCCATGGCCCGGACACGACCATTGCCCGCGAGCGCCGGACGAATCCTTTTGTGCTGGAATACCTCCGCGGCTAGTCGGCGTCGCGCAGCGCCACCAGCTCCACGCGTCCAACCCCCAACCGGTCTCCCGGTGCCAGTCGGCCCGTCTGGATCCGCTGGCCGTTGATGAAGGTGCCGTTGGTGCTGTCGAGATCCCGCACTTCGAGCCCGCCGTCAGGCAGCGCCGTGAGCCGGCAGTGGACGCGGGAGATCAGGGGAGCGTCGACGATAAAGTCGGCCCCGGTGGCGCGTCCGACCGTCCGCACGCCGCCCGGCAGGATGCGAAAGGTTTTTTCAGGCTCGCCCTCGGCAACGGTTCGCAGAATCCACATACAGCACCTCTAATCGGGTTCTCAGGTTGCTCTGGTGCTCAGGTGCTTAGGTTCCGGTTCATGGGTTCAAGGTTCAAGGTGCTCGGGCCGGAGGTCACGCAGGTAACGCTGTCAGCGCCGCCGTGACCGCGTTCTTCATGTCGGCCGTCGTGGCCCGGCCGCCGAGGTCAGGCGTCTTCACGCGCTCGTCGCCGATGACGCGCTCGATCGCCCGCAGGACGGCGTCGTGCGCCGCGTGCTCTCCGAGATGCTCGAGCATCATCGCGCCCGCCCAGATCGCCGCAATCGGATTCGCGACGCCCTTTCCCGCGATGTCGGGCGCCGAGCCGTGGATCGGCTCGAAGGTCGAGGGCGTGGTCCGGTCCGGATTGATGTTGCCCCCGGGCGCCACGCCAAGGCTGCCGGAAATGGCGGACCCGATGTCCGTGAGAATATCGCCGAACATGTTCGACGCGACGATGACGTCGAGCGACTGGGGATGCGTGATCATGCGGGCCGCGAGCGCGTCGACGTGATACTTCCGGAGAGTCACGTCCGGAAAATCCCGCGCGACGTCGGCGACAACCTCGTCCCACAACACCATCGAGTGCTGAAGCGCGTTCGATTTCGTGGCGCTCGCCAGGAGCTTTCGAGGACGCGATCTCGCGAGGGTGAAGGCGTACCGGGCGATCCGTTCGATGCCTCGTCGTGTGAAGATCCCGGTCTGTTCGGCAAGCTCGTCCGCGGTCCCCGCGTGCTTGCGGGCCCCGACACCACAGTACTCGCCCTCGGAGTTCTCACGGACGCAGATCATGTCGATGTCCGCCGTCGTCCGGCCGCTGAGCGGCGAGGCAATGCCCGGCAGCAGCCGCATCGGCCTCAGGTTGACGTATTGCCGGAGCCTCTTGCGGAAGGGAAGGATCAGCTCGCCCGCGGAAATGTGATCGGCGACGCGTGGATCCCCGATCGCGCCGAAATAGATGGCGTCGAACGCGCGCAGCCGATCGAGAGCGTCCCCGTCCGCCATGCGCCCGTTGCGGAGGTAGAAATCACATCCCCATGGAAACTCAGTGAACTCGCAGGCGAAGCCTCCCCGCGCCGCCACGATCTTCATGACGTCGATGCCGGCGGGAATGACTTCCTGCCCGATGCCGTCTCCGGCAATCACTGCTATGCGATAAGTTTTCATCTCAGTACGTAATGCTAGACCGCTTTCATCTCCACAGGCCACTCCGTGCCTCTGTGCCTCCGTGGCTCGTGACGGCGAAGAGGGTCGCGCTTTCAGGTTCCGCGAAGGGCCGCAACCGTCGCGAATGCGGTTGAGGCGGCGACGAGGCCGGCAAGGGTCGGATCGAGCCACCGGTAATTGACCACGAAGCCGAGGCGGACAAAGAACATGACGATGACGCCGGCGGCGATGGCCGCGATCGCCTCACCCGACCGCGCGCGCGTGGTGTACAGACCGCCAAGGATCGGCACAAACAGCGTGACGACGAGCAACGAGTAGAAGATCGTCAGCGCACCGATGACCGTCTCCAGCACAATCGCCAGCGCGATGCCGATCGCGCCCCCGGCCACGGCCGTCAGGCGCGCCATCCGCAGCAGTTGCGCGTCGCTGGCATCGGGAACCATGAAGCGCTTGTAGAAATCGTTCGACGCGGATGTCGAAATCATGAACAGGATTGCGTCGCAGGTATCCACTTCGGTGGAAAACACGGCGGCAAGCGCGAGCGCCCCAAGCCAGGCGGGAAGCTGTTGGATCAGCACCGTGGGGAGCACTGCATCCCGGCTCTCGATGCCGGGAATGGCGACCCGAGCCACCATCCCCAGCATCACCGGCGCAAACGCAAACATCATGAGCACGCCGGCATTGAGCGCGACGCCGGTACGCAGCGCGCGCTCGCTGCGGGCGCCCCAGGACTTCTGAATAAGTCCAGGAGAGATGATGAATGCGGGCGCGAGCAGCACAAACAACGTCCAGCCGGAACCCGGTCCGGCCGAGTACGTGAGATCGACGAATGACGAGGGCATCGCCGGCCCGCCCAGCGCGTCGATCCCGCCGATCCCTTCGAGCGCTATGGGCAGCGCGAGGGCGAATCCGGCCATCATCACGACGAGCTGAAGCATGTTCACCCTGGCGGAGCCGACCAGGCCTCCCGCTGTGAAATAAATCGTCATGATGCCGCCGCCGATTAACGCGCCCGCCCATCGTGGAATACCGGTCAGCACGTTGAGGATCGCCGCCCCGGCAATGAGCTGTCCCGCGAGCAGCGCGAGCGTGCCGAGTCCTACCAGCAGCGCGGCGACGCACCGGACGCTCGTGCCGTACCGGAATTCCAGGTAATCGCCGGTCGTATAGAAGTTGTGCTCGGTGGCGACGCGCCAGAGCCGCGGCGCGACCCAGAAGGCGAAGACGAGCGAGCCCAGGCCGGCCGACCCCACCCACCACCACGCGCTCAGGCCGTCACGATAGGCAAGGCCGGCGGCGCCGACGGTGGAGCCCGCCCCGATGTTGGCGGCAATCATGGAGGTGAAAATCAGGCCGGGCCCGAGACGGCGGCTGGCGACGAAGAAATCGCCGCTTCCGCGAACCAGCCGCGCCGTCCACAGTCCCAGCCCCACGAGGGCGGCGGAGTAGACGATGAGCAGCCCGAGATGGATGCTCATCTCAGTGTCTTGCGGGCCGTAAAGGTCCGCGCTGCATCTGCTCGATCACTTGAACCGCGCCGGTACGGTGCCCAGCTCGCGCGCGGAGGGGAGGCCGCCGAGACTCTGCGCCTCGGTCGCCGCCCGCACGATCGCGTCGGCCAGCACTTCGGCGGCCAGCGCGCCAACGATGCTGGCGTCGGCCTGGCCGGACCACCGGCCGGTTGCGAGCGCAAAGACGGTGTCGCCGTCGCCGATGGTGTGAGCCGGGCCGAGCGCCCGGGCGAGCCCGTCGTCGGCCATCAGCGCAACGCGGTTGACTTCGGTCTTGGTGAGCCGCGCATTGGTCGCCACGACGGCAAGGGTGGTGTTTTCAGCCCCGCGCGGGGCGATGGCGCGGAGCAGGCTTCCGTCACGAAGGAGCTTTCGCGCATCGGCCAATGACTTGCCGTCCGCGGTACGCACGCCGGCAACGACTTGTCCGGTTGCGGGATCGATCACGTCTCCAACCGCGTTGACGGCCGCGAGTGCCGCGACCACGAGTCCGTTTGGCAGCCTGATCGCCGCCGACCCGATGCCGGCCTTCATCGATCGGTCGCGGCCGGCAACCTTGCCTACCGTGGCCCCCGCGCCGGCGCCGGCGTTCCCTTCCACAACGGCGGCCTCAGATGCGACCTGCGCGGCCCTGTACCCGCAGTCCGCTGTTGGACGAATCTTCGGATCGCCCCCGAACCCAAGGTCGAACAGAACCGCAGATGGCACAATCGGCACGACACCCGCGGCGCCGACATTCCATCCAATCTTTCGCTCCTCCAGGTACCGAACCACCCCTTGGGCCGCGTCAAGTCCGTACGCGCTCCCGCCGGAGAGCACGATCGCGTTCACTTTGTCGACCAGGTTGAGCGGATCGAGCAGATCGGTCTCGCGCGTTCCCGGGGCGGCACCACGCTGGGACACGCCGCCTGGTGCGCCTTCGCCATCGACCAGGACAACGGTGCAGCCAGTCGGCCGCTCGGTGAGCGTGTAGTGGCCGACCTTCAGCCCCTCGACTTCCGTCAGGCCCTTACTTTGCACGGGAACCGGTGATTGAGTGCGCACGGGAAGCCGTGATTGGGCGGACGCGGAGGCGGCAATCGCCAGCAAGGCCGCGACGGCACGCGAGGTCGGCTCCATACGCTACCGGGCACTCTGGAATGTCTTGGTCAGCCATTCGTTGATCGCGTCGGTCACGTCCTTGCTGGACGTACGGTCCTGTAGCGACGCGTATTCGTCCACCTCGCCCGTGACGGCGGACAGGAGCAGGTGATTGACGCCGCGGACCGTGACGACCGCCACCGATCTCGAGCGGCTGCCTTTGGCGAGCTTGGCAAGGCGATCCAGGTGCGAGACAGGGACCTCCGCGTCGAGCTCACCGTGGACGAGCAGCAGCGGCTGCCGGATGTCCTTGATGACTTTCTCTGGATCGAACGTCAGAAGACTCTGAAACCAAGGAGTGTCGGCCTGCTTGCGCACGTCCGCCGGAATATCGTCCCATCCACGTCCGGTCATGACAGCCGCATTGATTCGTGCCTGCAGCTCTATCTTGGCAACCCAGTCCGTCGGCGGCGCGCTCATCTGTTCCAGGACGTGGCGCTGTTGCTCGAGCACGCGCTCAGTCCCAGTCGTCGCGGGCGAAGCAACGGTGACGATAGCGGCGATACGCCGCTCGCGCCTGGCGGCAAGCAATGCCGCCCATGCGCCTTCGTCATGTCCAAGGACGGCGATTCGATCGCCATCGATGTCGCGCCGGTTGGCGAGCCAGCGGACGACCGAGACCGCATCGTCGGCGTGATCGCCGAGCGTGGCGGATTCGGCGCGGCCGCCGCTCTGGCCATGGCCTCGCTTGTCGTAGCGAACCGCGAGGAAGCCCGCCTCGGCGAGCGCCCCTGCAAGCTGCCCGAGAATCGGGACCCCTGAGACGACGCCGTCGCGATCGTCGGCGGCGGCCGCCGCGAGCAGGATCACCGCCGGCACTCGGTCCACCGCGGTTGCCGGCCGCGTGAGCGTGGCGCCCAGGTTGAATCCCGCGGCCGGAATGTTCGCCGCCTCGTCGCCTGCGTTCGAGTAGACGAGCGTTCGCGCGGTGGCCGAGGCCAGGTCGTCGCGCCTGACGTCGAGACCCTGGGCCGGGATGTTGACGCGCAGGAGCGAGCCGTGCTCGTCGGCGTAAAGGTTCAGGACGCTTGTGCCGCGCGGATTCGTAAAGGACAGCGCATAGCGCCGCACGTTGAAGGTGGACGTTCCGATCTGCATGCGCTCGGTGCCCGCGCTCGTCAGGCGGAGCACGCCCTGAGCACCGGCACCGAGGAAGGCAGGAAATTCCCGGTCGGGCACGGCGCTTGCCAGCCGGCGCGTCAGTGCCTCGTAGGACCCGAAGAAGACGTTGGGAA
Source organism: Acidobacteriota bacterium (assembly GCA_016190945.1). Taxonomy (GTDB): domain Bacteria; phylum Acidobacteriota; class Vicinamibacteria; order Vicinamibacterales; family UBA2999; genus JACPPO01. The sequence goes on from JACPPO010000129.1 coordinate 38,601, forward strand.
GGATGAGTACCTGGGCCGGAATGACGTTGGTCTGTGCGATTCGCACTCCGCCATCCACGCCCTGGGTCACCGCCGTTTGGCCGCTGAAGGTCGTCTGCAGCACCGTATCGCCGCCGTTGACGGTAGCCTCAAGCTCGAACACCTCCGGGGTCCAGTCCGCCCGATAGCGCACTTCTACGCGTCTCATCACGATGTCAAGCGAGCCGGACAGCCGGCCTTTGCCCGTGATGGTGAACCCGTCGGCGGTCGCTTGAACGGTGACGTCCTCGCGGCCCACCACCGTGCCGCCCACAAACACCGTGTAGCCGTGGGCAGTGGACGCAGGTTGCCGTGAGGGTTGCTGTCTCGCCGCGGTGGGAACAGCGAGGAGCAGCATCACCGCCCAGGTACAATAGCGAACGGGCACTCCCCGAATCGTATCAGGTGTCCCTTCTTATGACCTCCCCGGAGCAGTACCGCGCTCTCAAGGACCGCGCCGCCATCGGCGCGATTGCGCCGCGAAAGACCATTGGCGTGGCCGGCAAGGACCGGGCCGGGTACCTGCAAGGCTTGCTGACCAACGACATCCAGGCGCTGACGCCGGGGACCGGCTGCTACGCTGCATGGCTGACGCCGCAGGGCCGGATGCTCACGGACATGCACGTCTTTGAGTCCGGCGACATGATTCTGCTGGATGTCCCTGCCGATGCCCTGCCTGCCACGCTGCAACGCCTGGATCAATTCCTTTTCAGTGAAGACGTTCAGTTTGCGGATCTGTCGGAGACATTGGACGCGGTGTGGGTCCACGGGCCGGCTGCCTCGTCGATGCTCGAACAGGTGGTGACAGGCGCGTCGGGACTAGCGCTGGGATTCGCGGCGTGGTCCGAGTATCACAACACCCGGGCTGAATTCGGCGGGTTACCGGTCGTGGTTGCACGCGTCAGCCAATTGGGCGTTCCCGGCTTCGTTATCTACATCGAGCCGGCGCGCCGGTCCGACCTCCGGCGTGCGCTCGTCGAAAGAGGCGCGATTGCCGCGGAGCACGCTGCCATCGAGGCGGCACGGGTTGAAGCCGGCTATCCGCTGTTCGGTCTTGATATGACCGAGGAGACGATCCCGCTCGAAGCAGGGATTGAGGACCGCGCCATCTCGCTGAGCAAGGGATGCTACGTGGGGCAGGAGGTCATTATCCGAGTCCTTCACCGCGGACATGGACGGGTTGCGAAGCGGCTGGTGGCGCTGCGCATGCAAGAGGGGCAGCCGCAGAACGTGCCCGCCAGAGGCGCGAGAATCTTCTCCGAAGCCCGTGAGGTCGGTGGGGTGACAAGCGCGGCGAGCTCGCCGCGGCTTGGACCGATTGCGCTCGGGTACGTCCACCGCGACTTTGTTACCCCGGGCACGCGTGTCGAGGTGGAAACACGTTCGGGCCGCGCGGCGGCGATCGTCAGCGAGCTCGGGAAGGTTGAATCGTGCTAGGCGGTCTTCCGGGGCCGGCCTCCCAGTCGGCCATTCACTTGAGACGCGCGCGCCTTGCGCCGGCTCCGACCCGCGCCAAGCAGGGCGCCTACACCAACGATGCGCACCTTCGACCGCTGACGGTCGGACACACGGGCGACCCGAACCTGGCTCGTCGGCACGCTGTCGGGATGCGCCTCGAGATACGCGGCCAGCGTCCCACGAATCGCCCGCTCAGCCTTCGTCCGCGTGTCAGCGGCCGCGAACACCGGCAACCCCGGCACGTAGGCGCTCACGGCGCCACTCGCCTCGGTTTCCATCACAATGGGGTAGTAGGTTGTCATTGAATCCCTGCCTCCCGAAGAATCCGGTTACCCAACTGGCCGGCATCCTTCTTCGTGTGGACGGCAATCCAGATCTCCTTACCTGTCGTGGCGTGCTTGAAGAGCCGGTGACTGCCCTTCCCGCTCCGTGTTTCAGCATAGCCGGCTGCCTCGAGCTTCCGGATCACCTCGCCCCACGTCACGAAGGGAGAATAACCTATCGATAGGTTCTCGGCAAAACGAGCCGGCGCGGACCCGCTCGAAGCCGGGATTGAGGACCGCGCCATCTCGTTGAGCAAGGGATGCTACGTGGGGCAGGAGGTCATCATCCGAGTTCTTCACCGCGGGCATGGACGCGTTGTCAAGAAGCTGGTGGGGCTACGTCTGCGAGGCGAGCAGGCCCAGGAGCTACCCGAAAAAGGCGCGAAGATTTATTCGGAACACCGTGATGTCGGTGGGGTGACGAGCGCGGCCAGCTCGCCGCGGCTTGGACCGATCGCGCTCGGGTACATCCACCGCGACTTTGTTACCCCGGGCACGCGTGTCGAGGTGGAAACACGTTCGGGCCGCGCGGCGGCGATCGTCAGCGAGCTCGGAAAGATTGAATCGTGCTAATCGGTCTTCCAGGGCCGGCCTTCCTCGGTTACCTCGTGGCTCCGCTTTTGACAAGAGCAGCGACTTCCGCGACACGCTTGCCCAAGGCGCGCGCTTCTGCCGCTTCCTTCTCATCGACACCCGGCGAGTCAGGTCCCGTTGTCGCGCTCGCGCCGAATCCTCCGCCGCCGCTGACGACGATCATCTCGTTGATGAGCATGGCGCCGAGGATCGTGACGATTGTGAATTCCTTTCCATTGGAGAACGCTGCGCCAGTCGCAAACGCCGCCCCGACCTTGTTCCGCATTCGGCGGTCCGGGAACACACCGAACTTCGTCGTCCAGTCCTCAAAAAACGTCTTCACCTCTCCCGCCATGGAGCCAAAATAGACCGGTGATCCGACGATCACGGCGTCGGATATCAGGAGATCATTGGTGGTTACGTCACCGACTCGCTTCAGAACGACCTTCGTTCCTGACACGGCCTGAGCGCCCGCTGTCACTTCCTGGGCCATCTTCTCGGTGTTGCCCGTTCCGGAGTGGTAAGTGACCAGCACCGTAATTGGCTGGGCTTCTGCCGCGGCGACGGCGGTCCCAACGAGCATCAGCACCACAAGCACTGACAGGACTCCAGCTTCTTTCGGACACGCTCGCCTGCTCATGATTTCTCCTTCTTCCTCGATGATGAGGACTCGCGAGTTTTGACGACCTCAGGACCACGCGGCGAGAAACTTTGCCGTCGCTCGTCCGTCAACGAAATGGCAAGTTCGCATCCGTCGCGCCAGACGCGCACGTGAGCCCACGGGCACCCCGCCGGTGGCTAGCTGACGCGATTGTGCGGTTGCCGATCCTTTCGCCGGCCAAGCCAATCAAGCAGAGTCACAATGCCCACAAAGAGGTGATACCGCCGAGGATGATGACGACAATCGCCGCGTCGATCGGTGGCTCCTATTTTGTGAGGGCAGATCTCAGGTTGCTGCCAATGGAAAATGAGAGTCCAAATCTTGGCTTGCTACCCTCGCCAACACTGACGGCCATGCCAAGCCCGACAGCTGAATGCGCAGCATCTTGAAACTGCCTTCGACTGCTGCCCCGATGTCGCTTTCCAGCCCCGGAAGCCCGATCTGCGCTGGAATCTCCTGCCCTCCGTCAAACCCGCGCGAGTCGAACGTGACGTCATTCCTCTGGGGGATGCCGCCCTCGTGGAGGGTGACTAACGTGCAAGTCTCTTCAATGCGGGTACCGTCTCGATATTGCGCCAGAAGCACAACGATCTCATCAGAATCACGCACATCCAACACTCGATTCTGGTAGTACGTGCCGGACAAAGCGAAGGCGGCGCAGACCTGTTTCCCGCGATCCCCGTCGAGGGTGAGCTTCTCCCAGGTGACGTCCGTAATCTTGGCGATTTCGTCCTTCAGGCCACTTTTCAGGCCGGCAAGCACGAGGTAGCGGTACTGGCCGCCGCCTGTCTGAGATTGCGCTTCAGCGTGAGACGTGAGAGCAAGGAATCCGGCGAGCAAGACGACGAACTTGAACAAGATCGGCCGCAGCATTGGTCACCTCGCGTGTGGAGCGACGGACGGCAGACATATCATGCTTGACGCGATCTCACTGTCGTAAGTGTTTCTGTCTGTCTCTGGGCGTCAGTCCGCGCTGTCTGGCGGGCGCCTAATGGCTTCCGTTAACTCGGGAGGCCTCTAATATTTCCTATCGTCTTTGTAGGCATGCTCATCGTGTCCACGATGGCTGTAGTGAACCTGCTTGGTGCGCTTTGAGTTTGAGACCTCTTGGCGGTGTCGTTAAGCGAATGGTGTGGCAGCCAAGAAGTGAAGTCGCACCCATAGACGAGGCGTAGAATCGTTGGCATGGACGCTTCGACTCAGATTGGAATTGTCGGAATTCTGGTTGCTGTGTTGCTGTGGCTGATCGACAGGCGGGGTAAGGCCGTGCCACGAGGGCGATTCGCACATCTGCGGGATCTGCCGCGACAGGAGTTGAAGTTGTTTGGCCTGGCCTTCAAGCGAAGCGCGCGATATGGCGAGCTTGACCGGAAGTGGTGGGACGGGAATCCGTACAACAAGGCCGCCGGGAGTGCTGAGAAGGCAGAGGCGTTCGAGGCACTCGGACAACGCAGTCTGATGGTCGCGATGGGTTTGACGTCCGCCCGTAAGTTCGCAGAGGTTGCTGAGAACCTAAAGCGCCTGGGCCTCATTCAGTACGGACCAGTTGACCTCGATATTTACCCGGATATCTGTATGGTGTTCATCACTGACCTGGGACTGGCAGCAGCTCGAGGAGTTCCCAAACTAAACCGAGCAAGTGTTTAGGTACTCGCCTACAAGTTCGACAAGCTTTCGATGACAACGTCTCAATGACTGCCAGGGATAAAGCCGGAGCTGGCATTCGCATTGGTGCGGTGTGGACGATTGTCGCCTTGATCTGGACGATAGTCGGGAATCTTCAGCAGTTGGAGCAGCTGAAGAACGACATGCCGAAAATTGTGGAGGCTCTGCTGTCTCTGATTGGCGGCGTATTTCTGTCAATCATCTGTTTGGTTGTATATGCGGTGCTGTGGTTGATTGAGCGACGCACCCCTCCTGTACAGATGACGCTTGTCGGCAAGTTCTTCCACACGTTCCGTTCAGGCGACACAACTTGGCAGTATCAGGGTCGGGTCCTGCGAGAGGAAAACGGGCGTCTGTTCGTTCAGCTCTACGAGGTAGTAGCAGGCATGGCTTCGACACAGCAGTTTCTGACCGACGAACAAGCCGCTAGTGCTCGTTTTTACGACTCAGAGGAAGAGTGGAGGGAGGCCGGTGAGCGGATGAATCGTCAGAGTATGCCGCGTCGTTAGCCTTCAGCACTCGGTTCGCACATCATCAAGCGATCAGTCCGAACGCCGCGGCGGCAAAC
>JACPPO010000142.1 GCA_016190945.1 Acidobacteriota bacterium
GATGTGGTCCGAGCACTGCAGCTACAAGAGCTCGCGCCTCCACCTCAAGACGCTGCCGACGACCGGCAAACGCTTGCTGCAGGGCCCCGGCGAGAATGCGGGCGCGGTGGACGTTGGCGACGGCCTCGCGGCGGTCTTCAAGATCGAGTCGCACAACCACCCCTCGTTCATCGAGCCCTACCAGGGCGCGGCCACAGGCGTCGGCGGCATCATTCGCGACATTTTCACCATGGGTGCGCGTCCGATTGCCCTCCTGAACTCGCTGCGGTTTGGACCGCTCCACGATCCTCTCAACCGGCGCACGTTCGCAGGGGTCGTTGCCGGCATTGCCGGCTACGGCAACAGCATCGGCATCCCCACGGTTGGTGGTGAGATTGGCTTCGACGAAAGCTACGCCGGCAATCCGCTCGTCAACGTCTTCTGTCTCGGCATCGCGAAGGCGGACGAGATCATCAGGGGCGTCGCTTCCGGTGCCGGCAACGCCGTCTACTACGTCGGTGCGAAGACGGGCCGCGACGGTATCCACGGCGCCACGATGGCCTCGGCGGAGTTTGACGAGAAATCCGCCGAGAAGCGGCCCGCCGTGCAGGTCGGCGACCCGTTCATGGAGAAGCTCCTCCTGGAGGCCTGTCTTGAGGTGACGAAAACCGACGCGCTGGTCGGGATGCAGGATATGGGAGCGGCGGGGCTCACCTGCTCCACATGCGAAATGGGAGCGCGCGGCGGCGCCGGCGTCGAGATCGATGTGTCGCTGGTCCCGCAGCGTGAAGCGGGTATGACGCCGTACGAGATCATGCTCTCCGAATCCCAGGAGCGCATGCTCGTTGTCGTCAAGCGGGGGCGCGAAGCCGAAGTTGAGCGCATCTTCGAGAAGTGGGACCTCCACGCGGTCCGTATCGGCGAGGTCACGACGGACCGCCGGATGCGCGTGAAGAACCACGGCGCGGTGGTCGCGGAGATCCCGACCGAATTGCTCACCGACGAGGCGCCGCTCTACCACCGCCCGATGGCGCAGCCTGCATACCTCGCGGAGGCGCAGCAACTGTCGTTGGCGTCCCTCGGGGCGCCGCCACCCGTGCACGAGGTATTCCGGCGCGTGCTGGCGTCGCCAGGTATTGCGAGCAAACGGTGGGTATATCGCCAGTACGACCACATGGTGCGAACCAACACGCTCGTGTTTCCAGGAATGGGTGCCGGCGTGGTGCGCGTCAAAGGTACACGGCGCGCGCTGGCGCTCTCGGTCGACGGCAACGGCCGGTTTGTCTATCTGGATCCGTTTGTCGGCGCCCAGCTGGCCGTCGCAGAGGCGGCTCGAAACGTGGCGTGCGCGGGCGGTCAGCCGATTGGCGCGACCAATTGCCTCAATTTTGGCAATCCCGAGCGACCTGAGATCATGTGGCAATTCGCGCGCGCCGTGGAAGGAATCGGCGTGGCGTGTCGCGCGCTCGACCTCCCAATTACTGGTGGCAACGTCAGTCTCTATAACGAAACAGACGGGAAGGCCATCCTTCCGACGCCGGTCCTTGGCGTCGTCGGGCTGATCGAGGACGCTGCGAGCGCGGTGCGCCGGGCGTTTCGCAGCGAGGGGGACGCGATCGTGCTCCTCGGCGAGACGCGGGAAGAACTCGGGGGCAGCGAGTATCTGAAGGTGATGCACGGGTTGGTGAGGGGCGTGCCGCCGCGGCTCGATCTCGCGCGCGAAGCGGCGCTTCAGCGGCTGCTGGTGAAAGGCGTGTCGGACGGTCTCATTCGATCGGCGCACGACTGCGCCGAGGGGGGGCTCGCCGTCGCCCTCGCGGAATGCTGCTTCGACACAGGACTTGGGGCTGATACGGATATTCCGGCCGCTGACGCGGCTGCTTCCGGATTCGGTGACGTGGCGGCTTTGTTCGGCGAATCGGCATCGCGCGTCGTCGTATCGATCGACGCGAGCCGCACGGGTGAGCTGCGAACGCTCGCCACGGACACTGGCGTCCTCGCGACGATCATTGGCCGTGTCGGCGGGCACCGGATCCGAGTCGCGGTTGCCGGGCGCGGCGTGCTTGACGCACCGCTTGCCGACGCGGAGCGTCTCTGGTCCGACGCGATCGGGAATTACTTCGAATCGCAGCGCGCCATTGCATAAAGCCGTACACTCTAGGGGCCGACCTGAAGGTCGGCCCCTAGACTTCCAGCCCCTTGGAGGGGCGGACCATAAGGTCCGCCCGAGGTGCCCATGTTCGACAAGTTTCGCGAGGAGTGCGGCGTCTTCGGGATCTTCGGCCACCCTGAGGCCGCCAATCTTACCTACCTCGGGCTGTACGCGCTGCAGCACCGCGGTCAGGAAAGCGCGGGTATTGCCGCCTCTGACGGCGTGCAGATACGCCACCGGAAGGCAATGGGGTACGTCAACGAGGCCTTCGACGCGGATTCGTTAGCCAAGCTCTCCGGGAATCTCGCCATCGGGCATGTTCGCTATTCGACGGCCGGCGAGAGCAAGCTTTTGAACGCGCAGCCGATTGTCGTGGACAGCGTGCACGGCCAGTTCGCCATCGGTCACAACGGCAACCTGGTGAACGCCGGTGAGCTCCGCGATACGCTGGTCCACGAAGGCGCGATCTTTCAGACCAACAGCGACACCGAGGTCATGGTCCACCTGTACGCCCGTTCCCGCGAAGAGGGGACCGAGGCGGCCATCGTCGACGCCATCTCACAGGTGCGTGGCGCCTTCTCGTTTGTGATGATGACCAGGGAGCGTGTCATCGGCGTACGTGATCCACACGGGTTCCGACCGCTTGCCCTTGGCCAGTTGGGCGATGCGTGGGTAATGTGTTCTGAGACCTGCGCCCTCGATCTCATCGGTGCGACCTACGTTCGCGACGTCGAACCGGGCGAGCTGCTCATTGCGAGCGCCGCCGGGCTCAAGTCCAGCAGGCCGTTTGCGCCCGCCCCGCAGTCGCAGTGCGTGTTCGAGTACGTCTACTTTGCGCGGCCGGACAGCTACGTCTTCGGTGAGAGCGTCAACGAGGTGCGAACCGACCTGGGGCGGCGGCTTGCCCGCGAGTGGCCCGCGGACGCGGACGTGGTCGTGCCGATTCCCGACTCCGGCGTCTGCGCGGCCGTCGGGTACGCGGAAGAGTCCGGTATGCCGATGCGCATGGGACTGATTCGCAACCACTATGTCGGGCGGACCTTCATTCAGCCCCAGCAATCCATCCGTCATTTCGGCGTGAAGGTGAAGCTAAACCCCGTGCGTAGCATCATTGACGGCAAGCGCGTAGTGCTCGTGGACGATTCGATTATTCGCGGGACGACCAGCCGGAAGATCATCCGGATGGTGCGCAGCGCCGGCGCGCGGGAAGTGCACATGCGCATCAGCTGCCCGCCGACGATCTCCCCCTGTTTTTACGGCGTCGATACGCCGCGTCGATCCGAATTGATCGCCGCGACCCACACCCTCGAGGAAATCCGCAAGTATCTCGACGCCGACAGTGTTGGGTACCTGAGCCTCGAGGAGCTGACCGCTGGCGTCAAGGGCGGTCGTTCGAAGTACTGCACGTCGTGCTATACGGGTGTGTATCCGGTCGCATTTCCGCGTGACGAAGCGGCATATCTGCAACTCGCGCTGAAACTCAACCCCGAGCCCGCACCGAAGGACCGACCGGACATGGCGCTGCCGCAGTTGGAGAAGGATTCGGTCGTGAACTGACGGCCACGCTGATCGACGAGCTGGAATTCTGAGCATGGACTATAAAGGCGCCGGGGTCGATATCGACGCCGGCAACGACACGGTGCGGCGGATCCGCGCGCTCGCACGGTCGACGTTCACGTCCGGGGTGTTGTCCGAGATCGGATCCTTCGGGGGGCTGTTCCAGCTCGAGACCGGCCGGTTTCGCAAGCCCATCCTCGTGTCGAGCGCCGACGGCGTCGGCACGAAGCTGAAAGTTGCGTTCCTGACGGGCCGCCACGATACCGTGGGCGTGGACCTCGTGAATCACTGCGTCAATGACATCCTGGTGCAGGGCGCGGAGCCGCTGTTCTTCCTCGATTACCTGGCGGCCGGGCGGCTGATACCGGAGGTGGCGGAGAGCGTCGTTGGTGGGATCGCGAGCGCGTGCCGTGACAACGGCTGCGCGCTCCTCGGTGGGGAAACAGCCGAGATGCCAGGGTTCTACGACGAAGGGGAGTACGACCTTGCCGGGTTCATCGTCGGGGTCGTGGACCGGGAGAAGCTGATCAGCGGCCGGGCCATTGCCGTGGGCGACGTCCTCGTCGGCGTGCCGTCATCTGGCCTTCACACCAACGGATTCTCACTGGCTCGGCGGATCGTGTTCGATCAACTGGGCCTTCGCGTCGACACCCATGTGGCGGAGCTGGGGCGCACGCTCGGTGAAGCGCTCTTGGAGCCGCATCGCTCCTACCTGCCGCTGGTGCGGCCGCTCCTCGACGGTGGCCGCATCAAGGGGCTGGCGCACATCACCGGCGGCGGCATTACGGAGAACCTGCCGCGCGTGCTCCCGCACGGCACCGCGGCGGTCGTTGACGCCGCCGCCTGGGAGGTGCCTCCGATCTTCCGGTGGCTGCAGCGGAACGGCCAGGTCCCAATCGATGACATGATGCGCACGTTCAACATGGGCCTCGGGCTGGTGATCGTGACCGCCCGTGACAAAGGGGAGCAACTCATGGAGGAACTGGCGGCCCGGGGCGGCCGCGACGCGCGGGTTGTCGGCGAGATCGTCGCAGGAGAACTGCCCTCGGTCACCTACGTCAACCTGTCGTGAACCGTCGCCTGGGCGTTCTGATCTCGGGGCGAGGCAGCAACCTCCAAGCGCTCATCGACGCTACTCGTGACGGACGCCTCGACGCCTCGATCGCGGTCGTCATCTCCAATCGCGCGGACGCGGTCGGCCTGGAGCGCGCGCGGCGTGCCGGCATCGAGGCGCTCTGCATCGATCATCGAGCCTCGCCGTCGCGCGATGAGCACGACCGTGCGGTGGCGCGCGAGCTGGGCGCGCGCGGGGTCGGCCTGGTCTGCCTTGCCGGCTACATGCGGCTGATTGGGGCGCCGCTCCTCGACGCATTCCCCAACGCCATCCTCAACATCCATCCCTCGTTGCTGCCGGCCTTCCCGGGGGTCGACGCACAGCGCCAGGCACTCGAGCACGGCGTGAAGGTCACCGGCGTCACCGTCCATCTGGTGACCTCGGAGCTTGATAACGGCCCGATTGTCATCCAGCGAACGGTAGAAGTGATGGACGACGATACCCCGGACATACTCGGGGCACGCATCCTCGTCGAGGAACATCGCGCGTATCCGGAGGCGGTAAGAACGATGCTGGATGGCGGGTGGCGGGTTGAAGGCCGACGGTTCGTCAGATCCGTGAACGCCGCGTCAGCGTGACAATTGCCACCTCGGGCGGGCAATTGATCCTGACTGGAACGTAGACCGTTCCGATCCCCCGGCTGACGAAAATCGACGTGTTCTCCTTCGAACCCAGGCCCGCTAGGACCGGGAATCGGCGGCGGGCCACGGCGCCGACGCCAGGAAGCACCACCTGCCCGCCGTGAGTATGGCCGGAGAGCACCCCGGGAACGTTTAGCGCGGACGCTTCGGCGAGCCGCCGTGGGTCATGCGCAAGCAAGATCACGGTATCGGCTGGCTTGCGGAGCACGCGCGCGATGTCCTCCGGCCTGCGCGTCCAGAAACGCAGGCCTGCCAGTTCCAGCCCTTCGCCCTGCGCGACGATCCGCGTCCGCGCGTCTTTCAGCACCTCGATATGGTGCTGTGACAGGGCTGCGGGCATGTCGCGGTCGTCATCGTGGTTACCGAGAATGGCAAAGACGCCCTGTGGCGCCCGTAGGGGCGCCAGCAGCTCCGCCACCGGACCCACGAAGGTCCGATCGCCAAATGTCACGTAATCGCCTCCTAGGACGATGAGGTCTGGGCGGTGAGCCATCACCAGGTCCACCGCATGCGTCACGTCGCTGGCTGGAACCGTCTGACTGTGGTGGATGTCCGTCAGGAACCCGATTCGCAGGCCGTCGAGCTTCGGCGGCAGCCCTGAGACCGGGAGTGCGGCGTGCGTCACGCCGATTTGATGACGTTCGAAGGCGACACCGTAGGTGGTTGCTCCAGACACCACGCCCACAGAGGTGACGAGCAACCCTTTGATCGCCGCGCGGCGGCTGAGCAGCATAGCGCCGGGTTGTATAGTAGCGGCTGATGGACCTGTATGGCGAATTGGACTGGCGCGGATTAGTACACACCGCAACCGACGGCCTGCCCGAAGTTCTTCGACATCAAAAAGTCACGGCTTATGTCGGTTTTGATCCCACGGCCTCGAGCCTGCACGTCGGCCATCTGTTGCCTCTTCTCGCGCTGGCGCGCCTCCAGCGCTGCGGCCACTCACCGATCGCAGTCGTGGGCGGCGGCACCGGGCTCATCGGCGATCCGAGCTTGAGATCTACCGAGCGGGTGCTCCTGACGATCGAGCAGGCAGAGACCAATGTCGCAGGTATCCGTTCGCAACTGTCACGTTTCCTCGACTTCGAGCACACCATGAATCCTGCTCGCCTGGTCAACAACGCCGAGTGGCTGATGAAACTGGGCGCGATTGAATTCATGCGCGATGTCGGCAAGCACTTCACCGTGAACGCGATGATCGCGAAGGAGTCGGTGAGACGGCGCATCGAAGGCGGGGACGGGATTTCGTATACGGAATTCAGCTATCCCCTGCTGCAGTCGTACGACTTTCTGGTGCTGCACGATCGCTTCGGTTGCACGCTGCAAGTAGGAGGTAGCGATCAGTGGGGCAACATCACCGCCGGCATGGATCTGATTCGGCGCGTGCGTGGCGTCAAGGCGCATGGCCTCGTGCTGCCGTTGTTGATGACAGCGTCCGGCACGAAGTTCGGTAAGACCGAGGCCGGTAGTGTGTGGCTCGACTCGCACCTCACCAAGCCGTACCAGTTCTACCAGTTCTGGCTGCACACCGACGACCGTGATGCCGTCAAATACCTCAAGTTCTTCACGTACCTGCCGCAGGAGCGCATCGCGGAACTGGACGCGGCAACGGCGCGAGAACCGGAGCGCCGTCACGCACAACGCGAGCTGGCGCAGCAGGTCACGCGCCTGGTGCACGGGGAGGAGGCGGTGCGGGAAGCCGAAGCGGCGGCGCAGACGCTCTTCGGTGGCGATATTTCGGGAATGTCGGTCAGCCAGTTGCTCCAGGCCTTTCCCAATGTGCCCTCGTCCACCACGGCGTTCGCGCCGGACGGCTGGCCGATTGTCGAGTTGCTCGCCTCATCTGGCGTCACCCCCTCAAAGAGCGAGGCGACGCGGCTCATCCGGAGCGGGGGCATCTATGTGAACAGTCGCCGGGTTACTGATGAGAAGCGGCGCCTGCGTCCGGAAGATGCGGTTGAGGGTCAGTTATTCGTCGTCCGCAAAGGCAAGCACGACAATTTTCTGATCCGTATCGTGCGGGGCCTGTCGAGCCATAAGTAAGTGTTACCGAGCCGCGCATCGACGCGCCAAGACTGGTGTTACCGAAGGGGGCGCATTCTTAGGCTGTAGGACCGCTGGCGCACGAGCGCCGCCACCTTTGCGGGATCGGCCTGTCGGCCTGTGGGCAGGCCCTGGCGCGCTCCAACGGGGTCTGCGGCGCGTCGTCGTGCCGGCGCAGCCGCGCGCAACGCGTCGAGCAGGCGCGCCGACAGCACGGTGTAGCGGTCTTGGCCGCCCTTGCCCTGCTCGACGCGGATGGTCATCCGGGCCGAATCGATATCGCCGACCCGCAGGTGGAGCACCTCGTTCAAGCGCAAGCCGGCCGCGTAGGTCGTCAGGAGCATCGTGCGATGCGTCAGGTTTGGCGCGTGCGCGATGAGGCGCTGCACCTCCTCACGACTTAA
>JACPPO010000137.1 GCA_016190945.1 Acidobacteriota bacterium
ACCTGACTGTGTCCTCCTGCCCTGCCCTCGGGGGGACCGTCTGGCGTTGCACAACGGCCATGCCGTTAACGTCGGGAGGCCGCTAATGCTTCCTATCATCAGGCCGAGTGCCAGCGGAGCGGACCCAGCTACACGGACGAGAGCCGGTGGCCCAACTTGTCCTTCTTGGTCTTCAGGTAGCGGCGGGTCGAATCCGAGGCCGGAATTTCCAGCGGAACGACATCGGAAATCGCCAGGCCGTACCCCTGCAGGCCGACGAACTTCCGGGGATTGTTCGTTAACAGCCGCATCGTCTTGACGCCAAGGTCGCTCAGAATCTGCGCGCCGATGCCATAGTCTCGCTGATCGGCCTTGAATCCCAGCCGCTCGTTGGCTTCCACGGTGTCGAGACCCTCGTCCTGCAGCTCGTAGGCGCGGATCTTGTTCGCGAGGCCGATGCCGCGGCCTTCCTGATTCAGGTAGAGCAACACGCCGCGTCCCTCCTTGGCGATCCGCGCCAGCGCCGTTTCGAGCTGCGCGCCGCAATCGCACCGCTCCGAGTGGAAGACGTCACCGGTCAGGCATTTCGAGTGCACGCGGACCAGGACGTCCTTACCGTCGCCGATGTCGCCGCGGACGAGCGCGATGTGCGTTTCGTTGTCGAGCTGATTCTCGTACGCAAAGATGCGGAACGCGCCGTGCTCCGTGGGCAGCTCCGCGGACGCGATGCGCTTCACGAGCCGCTCGGTCCGCATGCGGTACTGGATCAGATCCGCGATCGTGATCATCAGCAGGCCGTGCTTCTTCGCAAACCTCGTCAGCTCCGGCACCCGCGCCATCGTGCCGTCCTCGTTCATGATTTCGCAGATGACGCCCGCCGGGTAAAGTCCGGCAATCCGCGCGAGATCGACCGCGGCCTCGGTCTGGCCCGCTCGCACCATCACGCCGCCGTCCCGCGCGCGCAGCGGAAACATATGGCCCGGCCGCGCCAGGTCCGATGGCTTTGTTTTCGGGTTGATCGCCGCCAGCACCGTCGCCGCACGATCGGAGGCCGAGATACCGGTGCTCACGGCGTACTTGGCTTCAATGCTGACGCAGAAGGCAGTATTGAATGTGGTGGTGTTCTGGTTGACCATCAGCGGCAGATCGAGCTCGTCGAGCCGCTCGGCCGTCATCGGCATGCAGACGAGGCCGCGGCCGTACCTGGCCATGAAGTTGATGGCCTCTGGCGTAATCTTCTCCGCCGCAATGGTGAGGTCGCCCTCGTTCTCGCGGTCCTCATCGTCGACGACAATGATCATGCGGCCCGCGTGGATGGCCTCGATCGCTTCATCGATCGAGGCGAACGGGCCGCGCCGGCGGGCGATCCGGATCTTCGGGTTCTTCGTGGTCATCGTGCTGCCAACGCGATTTGCGCTGCCCGGGCAACGTACTTCCCCACCATGTCGCATTCAAGGTTAACCCGATCTCCGGGATGAAGCGCGTGCAAATTCGTGTGATCCCAGGTAAACGGGACGATCATCACGTCGAATTCGCCCTCCCGCAGCGCCGCGATGGTCAGGCTGACCCCATCCACCGCGACCGAACCCTTCGGGATGAAATAGGCCGCCAGTGAGTCGCCGAACGCAATCGTGAGCCAGTGGGCGTCCGCTTCCCCGCGAATGGCCTTCACCATCGCAGTCCCGTCAACGTGTCCCTGGACAAAATGCCCGCCGACACGGCCGTCCGCGCGCAGGGCCCGTTCGAGGTTTACAGGCTGGCCGGCGCGTACTGACCCCAGCGTCGTCACGCGCGCCGTCTCAGGTCCAACGTCGGCGTGCACCGCGCCGGCATCCGCGGCTACGACGGTCACGCAAACACCATTCACCGCGAGACTGTCGCCGGCCTGCATCTCCGCACCAAGCGCCGTGCGGACGCGGAGGCGGACGCCTGACGCGGCCGGCGCCACGTCTTCGACGCGACCAACCGACTCAATCAGGCCGGTGAACATACCCCTCGATCAACACATCCGGTCCGAGTGCCTGCACCTTCCGCTCGACGAGCAATGCAGGTGCGAATGCCCGGCGTTCAAGAAGCGCCGGTCCGCGCGAACCGAGCGTCATCGGCGCCACGTAGAGCTGGACATAGTCGACGATGCCCTCATCCCAGGCGGCCTGGTGGATGGCGGCGCCTCCCTCGAGCAGGATGCTCTGGATGCCGTGCGCTCCAAGGGCTCGCACGGCAGCGGCCAGATTCGCGCCTTCAACAGTGATCAATGTCGCCCCGGCATTCTCCAGTGCACGGGCCCGCTCGTCGCGCCGGTGCCTGGCGTCTAGAGATGTGAGTATTATCACCGGTCCTGCCGAGAGGGTCGAGAACACGCGCGCGTCAGGAGACGCGCGCAGCCTGCGGTCGAAGACGACACGGGTCAGCGGACGCTCCCGATAGACGAGGCGTGCGGTGAGGAGTGGATCGTCGACGAGCAGCGTGCCGGATCCGATGGCGATCGCGTCCACCTGGGCACGTTGATAGTGCACATGCCGCGCGGCCGCAGCCGAGGTCAACTGCGTGCGCTCTCCCTCGGCAGCAGCCAGCCGGCCGTCGAGGCTTGTCGCCGCCTTCAGAATGACAAACGGCCGCCCCTCCCGTATCGTGGTGAGAAACGGTTGATTGAGGCGGACGGCTTCCCCGCGCGCGACGCCGGTGTCTACCGCGATGCCGTGTTCACGAAGCACGGCAAATCCGCGCCCGCGGACGAGCGGGAAGGGATCCTCCATCGCGGCCACGACGCGCACAATGCCCGCTGCAATGATGCGCTCCGTGCACGGACCCGTGCGTCCCCTGTGTGCGCATGGCTCCAATGTGCAGTAGAGTGTCGCGCCTCGCGCCCGCGTCCCGGCCTCCTCGAGCGCGAAGATCTCCGCGTGCGGCTCACCCGCCCGCTCGTGACATCCGTCGCCGACCACGACACCGTCACTGGTGACCACGCATGCGCCGACAGCCGGGTTCGGCGTCGTGCGGCCAAGGCCACGACGCGCGTGCTCCAGGGCCCGCCGCATCCATCGGGCGTCCGCCTTCGCCAAGGTCGGGTCGCTGTGCGACCCGACCAGCCGGTGCTGGTCAGGCGGTCCGCCTCCGGCGGACCGCCTGGCGGACAGATTTCCTACCATTTTTCCTGGAACAGGGCATCGACGTACTCCTGGGCCGAGAACGGAACGAGGTCGTCGATACCCTCGCCCACACCCACGTACTGAATTGGCAGTTTGAGATCGTGTGCGATGGCAACGGCGATGCCGCCTTTCGCGGTGCCGTCGAGCTTGGTCAGGACGATGCCGGTCACCCCAGCGACGCTCGTGAACTCGCGCGCCTGCGCGAGACCGTTCTGCCCCACCGTGGCATCCAGCACGAGCAGCACCTCGTGGGGAGCCCCTTTGGCGGCGCGTCCCGCCACGCGGCGAATCTTGTCCAGTTCGCTCATCAGGTTCGCGCGCGTATGCAGCCGGCCGGCGGTGTCCACCAGGATCGGATCGCGGCCGCGTGCTCTACCCGACTGAATCGCATCGAAGACGACAGCCGCCGGATCCGACCCTCCTTTCCCGCGGACGATATCCACCTGCGCGCGCTCGGCCCAGATCGCGAGCTGCTCGACCGCAGCTGCGCGGAATGTGTCAGCGGCGCATACAAGGGGCTGCTTGCCCGAGGACTTCAGGAGATTGGCAAGCTTGCCGATCGTCGTCGTCTTGCCGGTGCCGTTGACGCCGACAATCAGCGTCACATGCGGGTGGTGTCCATTCGTCGGGTCGCTGTATGACTCGACTGGCCGGCGCTGGCCGGGCGGTCCGCTTTCGCGGACCGCCCCAGGCGTTTGGTCCACCGCGTCGAAGATGCCCCGGATCTCGTCCTTCACGAGATCACGCAGGCTTTCGCCGCGGCGGGCGCGGGTGCGGATGGCGGTCACGATCTGCTCGGTGGCAGCCACCCCGACGTCGGCCGAAATCAGCAGCTCCTCGAGCGCCTCGATCGTATCGACGTCGATTTCGCGTGTGCCTGGCCCGCCGGCGTCGGCGCGCTGAACGATTTCGTCGAAACGGCCGACGATCTGCTGCTTGGTGCGGCTCAGGCCCTCGCGCAGGCGATCGAGAAATCCCATCGCCTCATTATCCCGCCTCGGCGCGTTGCGGCCGCAGCATCAGGTCGTACAGGGCGGTGCGTGCATCCTTCCGCCCGGCCAACAGCTCGGCCACCTGGACGGTGATCGGCAGCTCGACTCCGTGGCGCGCGCCAAGCGCGAGCGCCACACCAGTCGTACGGACACCTTCGGCCACCATCTTCATTCCGGAAAGGACATCTTCCACGGAACGGCCGCGCGCCAGCTCGATGCCGACGTGGCGGTTGCGGCTGAGGGACCCCGTGCAGGTCAGCACCAAGTCACCAAGGCCGGCGAGGCCGGCCAGCGTCTCCCGCTGTGCGCCGGCCGCGCACGCGAGCCGCGTGATCTCCGCCAGCCCGCGCGTGATCAATCCGGCCAGCGCGTTGTGCCCCAGCGCGAGCCCCTCGGCGACGCCGGCGGCAATCGCGATGATGTTCTTCAGCGCGCCGCCGATCTCCACGCCCACCACGTCGCTCGTGCCATACAGCCGGAAGTAGCCGGCGCGGAAATCCGCCTGTACCTGTTCGACGATGTCCGCGTCGCGTGACGCCACGGATACCGCCGTCGGCAGCTGGCGGGCGAGTTCAGCGGCGAAGCTCGGGCCCGACAGCACCGCCACATGCACGCCGCGGCCAAGCTCTTGCTCGATGACTTCGGACATCCGAAACAGGGTGTCCTGTTCCAGCCCTTTCGTCGCGCTCACCACCGTCGTTCCCGGGCGAATCATCGGCGACGCGCGTTTCAGAATCTGACGCGTACCGTGGGACGGGACGGCGGCAATGACGAGCTCAGCGTCGCAGAGCGCGTCGGCGAGTTCGCCGGTCACCCGCAGCCGCGCGGGGAATCGGACGTCCGGAAGATAGACGGCGTTGGCGCGCCGCTCGGACATGTCGGTGACCAGCCCCGCGTCACGCGCCCACAGGCAGGCCTCATGGCCGGCCCGCGCTAGGTGCACGGCAAGCGCGGTTCCCCAACCACCGGCGCCGAGTATCGCGACCTGACGCACTCTTACTGGACCGCCCGGACTGATGGAGTACTAGTCACAACGAGCCTCCGAGCGCGGTGGTGCGGGCCGCGACAACGCGGAGCCCCGCCCCGCACGCCTGCGCTGTGGGGTGCGAGCGGAGCGGCCCGGTGGTATCTCGGAAGAGACACGCCATTAGAGCCTTTCCCCCACCCTCCGCTCGGTGCCAGCGAGAAGCCTCGAGATATTGCCGCGGTGGCAATACACGATGATGCCCGCAGCCACGGTGGCGCCAACCGCCACCGCCGAGGGCACATCCCCCGTGGCGGCCATCACCGCGAGCGTCACGGCGGCGGCTATCGATCCGACCGAGACGTAGCGGGTCACCCAGACCGCGACAACAAACACCGCGCTGGCGGTCACGACCGCGACGGGCGCGAGCACAGCGAACACGCCCGCCGCCGTCGCGACCCCCTTCCCGCCGCGGAACCCGAGCCATGCCGGGTAGACATGGCCGATGACCGCCGCGAGTCCGCTGGCGACCGGCGTTGCCGGGCCAGCGGACAACCGTTGCGCCACCAGCACCGCCACTGCGCCCTTGGCCAGGTCCAGACACATCGCCACCACCGCGTTCGACACGCCGGTGGTTCTGAGCACGTTGGCGGCTCCGACGTTGCCGCTGCCCTCGCGGCGCAGGTCCACGCCACGGCGCCGCGCCAGCAAGAAAGCAAACGGCACGGAGCCGGCAAGATACCCGAACGCAACCGCGATGACTTCTTCCATCCCTGTCGGCGGATCCCAACTGCAAGACCCGCCCTGTGTGCTCCCCTATGAACTCCGGCTGAGCGGGGTGCGCTGCAGGCTGACGTACGTGGCGCCTTTCGGCGACGTCTGGCTCTCAAACAGTGTAATCGCGTCCACCGGTGTCACACCGAATCTGCGGTCGGCCAGCTTCTCGAACAACGGTCCCGATCGCAGGCCGGACGCATCCCGGACACGCGCCAGGGTCAGATGAGGGCGATAGGGACGGTCCTCGCGCGCGACGCCGCACGAGGCGAGCCTCTCGCTTACCTCCCGCTCGAGCGCCGAGATGGCGTCGGCCCCGCCTCCGATACCGGCCCACAGCACGCGCGGGGCACCCGTTGGCGGATAGGCGCCGGCGCCCTCGACGATCATCTCAAACCTGCTCACCATCAATGCGGGCCGCAACGCAGCCGCGGTCGCTGCGGCCTGCGCGGCGTCTACTTCGCCGATAAACCGCACAGTGACATGGAGTTGCTCGCGGCGTACCCACGTAATCCGCGCCCGGGCCGCATGATCCATGGCCTTGCGCCGCAGTTCATCATTGAAGTCCGAGATCTTCTCCGCAACGGCGGGATCGATTTCGACCGCAACGAACAGCCTCACGGACCCAACATGCGCCTCATCATGTCGAGCGCCGCCTGAGACGCTTGGATCCTCACGTGCTCGCGGTCGCCAACAAACCGGAACAGCCGCGAGCGAGTCGCTCCGGGTATCACGACGGCGACGGCGACGGTGCCGACCGGCTTCTCCGGCGTCCCTCCTCCCGGACCTGCGATGCCGGTCACGCCGATGCCGACTTCGACCATGGCACTGGCCCGGATGCCTTCGGCCATGGCGAGCGCGACAGGTTCGCTCACCGCGCCGTGCTCATCAATGAGCTTTCCTGGAACGCCAAGCAGCGACACCTTGGCTTCGTTGGCGTAGGCGACTACGGCCCTCTCTACGTAGCGGGAGCTTCCTACCACGTCGGTCAGTCGCGACGTGAGCAGGCCGCCGGTACATGACTCGGCGAGGGCGATACGAAATCGACGCTCCACCAGCAAGTCGCCCACGACCTGTTCGAGCGTGCGCCCGTCACGGCTGTAGGCATCGAGGCCCAGCACGTCGCCCACTTGCCTTGACGCCGCCTCCACTGCCGCCTCCGCGCGGTCGCGTGATACCGCCCGCGCCGACAGATGCAGCTCGATCTGCCCGAGCGAGGCGAGGATCGTGGCCGCTATCGGGACCTCCGCCTTCGCCCACTCGGTGTACAGCGGCTGCACCGCCTCCTCCGTGTGCGACTCGGTGCGTCCGGTGATCCGGATAACCCGCCTGACCAGTGAGAGCCCGGGCGACCGCGGTTTGAGAATTTCGTCGGACGCGGCCATGAGAAGTGCTTTGAGTTCTCGCGGCGGCCCTGGAAGGAGCAGTACGGCACGACCCGCCTCTTCCAGCCACAGCCCGGGTGCGGTCCCGTTCGGATTGCTGAGGACCCTGGCGCCGGCCGGAACCAGCGCCTGGCGCCGATTGATCTCCGGCATCTCCATCCGTCGTGACGCGAATCGCGCCCTGATCTGCGCCGTGATCCGCTCGTCCTCCGCCAGAGGCCGCCGGAGCACCTGCGCCACGACCTCCCGCGTCACGTCATCATCTGTCGGTCCCAGCCCGCCGCAGCAGACGACAAGGCCAACCCGGTCGAGCGCGACGCGAAGGGCGGCCGCCAGTTCCTCGCGGTCGTCACCGATCACGCTCTTGTACGCGACCTCGATCCCCAGGAGATTGAGCTGCTCGGTAATCATCAGTGAGTTCGTATCGATGCGGGAGGGGGTGAGCAGTTCACTGCCAACGGCGAGGACCGCCGCGCGCTGTAGTGGCACGCGCCGTAGAGGCGGACCTTCTCGGGTTCCCCACCGCGCACGCCTGCGCGGCCTGGTGCGTGATCCGCCTGACGGCGACCTCACACAAGCCACCCTGGCATGACCGCAATGAGCCCGCGCATGGCCAAGTTGCCGTACAGCGCCGCCATGCCGTCGTCCGCCATCACGCCGAGCCCGCCCGGCAATCGCTCGAATCGCGCGGACGGCCACGGTTTCACCACATCGAGCACTCGAAAGACGAAGAAGCCGACGATGGCCCCGGCCGCGCCGACGGGCAGAAACGCCAGCGTGATGAGCATGCCCACGACCTCGTCAAGCACGACGGGTGCTGGATCCACGCCACCAAAATGACGTTCCGCCACCGTCCCGCCCCAGATGCCGATCGCAAACAGAAGGATGATGGCCGATAGCTCAACGGCCGTGGAACCGGTGCTGCGCACCACGTAGAAGACGAGGAGACCCGCGGCAGAGCCGAACGTGCCCGGCGCCACCGGTACGCACCCGAGGTACCCGCAAGTCGCGATGAACAGCCCGACACGATCCATTCCGCGTCTCGAGGAGAATTCGATCAGATGGAAGGCAGCACGATGACGCGCGTGCGCGTCATACGGTCGTGGAGGGCGCGACGCTCGGAACCGATGAGGGCCGGAAGGTAGCCGAGACCCAGAAGCGCTGCCGTCACCACTCCAGCGAGCGTACGTTTGACCGCACGTGCTCCATCGACCGACGCGTCCTCCGTGGTGACCACTCGGATACGGGCGGCCATCTTGCCAATCGTCTGTCCTCCCATGGCGGTGAAAGCGCAGAAATACGACAGTTTCACGAGCAGGAGGAACGCGGCCAGCGGCGCCGGCGGCAGCACCGCCCACTGGGCCATGGGCAATCCCGCCATTCGCAGCGTGAAATAGACGACCGACAAGTCGATGGCAAAGAGCAGGAGGTGGTCGGCGGCGGCCGCCGCAAGTCGGCGGCGGCCGCCGCTTACCTCTACCTGAGCTACCTGAGCCGGCTGCGGCAGGGGTGGCGCGAGGCGTGCGGCGGTGCGAGCGCGAACCTCTGCCACCGACTCGGCGACCGGAGCGGCAGGTGGCTCGTCCCAGAACTCTAGCGCCGGTGCCGATGCGATCGGTCGCGACGGCTTCGGGACCGGCCGCCGCCTCGGCGTATTGGGCGTCCGGCGCACGGCAAGCGGCGGGTGCGGTGTCGCCGGCAGCCTAATCAGCGGCTCGTCGCCAGCCACATCAAACGCCGAGGCAAAGAGCGGCAGCTTCCGATCGGTTCGCTCGGGACGGGCTGTGGGCGGCTCGGCGACCGGCAGGACCGGAGCCGAGATATCCGTGGAGGACGGCGAGGCAGTTAACGCCCCGGCGAACTTGTCATCCCACTGCACTGGCACCGGAAGGTTGTCGTCGGAAGGGCGCAGCGCGAGATCGAAATCGATATCGCCCGGCCCAGAAGAGCTGGTGATCAAAGAAAAGTCATAGCCACAGTTCTTGCAACGATCGCCCGTCTCGAACCCGAGATAACTGCACTTCGGGCACTTCACGGAAGGCTACCCGCAACGTCCGGGGCTGAGCTCCGGATCCCAGCCGCGGCGAAAAGATCGCGCTGAATGTCGGCGCGCAGGCGATCGGCTTCGGCGCGAAGCGGGTCGGCAACGCCGATGCGGTCGAGCGAGCGGAGCGCGTCGCGCAGGCGTCCGTCGGCGTGCAACGCGCGCGCGCGGGCCAGCACGATTTCGGAGGCGCGGACGACCGGCAAGGGCTCGTCGGATGCGAGTTGCGTCGAGGGCGCCGGCGGCGCCACCTGGATCTCGGACAACCACGTGCCAATTGGCAACCCGCCCAGGAGCATGGTCGCGGCGACGACCAGGGTAAACAACGCCGCGGCGGTCCACCCGCCGCGGCGTGGCGGCAGCGTGACGCGGGTGCGCCTCACGGTCCCCCGTGCAGGCAGCGGATCGATGCGCAGATCGGCGCCCGACGCGGACGAGCCGACCCGGTTCAACCGATCCAGGAAGACGTCGGCGGTGTCGCTGCCCTGCTCGACCGCGCGCGTCAGCAGATTGCGGGCCTTCGCGATGTCACCGGCGTTGTACGCGGAAACACCGTGATGCAAGAGTTCCTCCGACTCGCGATGCCGCTCGGCCAGCGCGCTGCGCGCTCGCTCGATGTAGGCGCACGCCCGGTCATGATGGCGCTCGAGAAAGACCACGCGCGTCCACACGCTGATCGCGCGTTCGTACTGGCCGGCGAAATAGTGGTCGAGCCCCGAGAGCAGGAGCTGCTCGATTCGCGCCTCGCGGTCGGCGTCGTCTGGCGGTTCCGAGGCACGGACCGGATCGGTCGACAGCGAATCAGACATCTACTGGCGTGGCTCGTCGAAATTCCTGCCGGGCCGCCCCGCTGGCGCCCCACCGCGCAAGGCCGGGGTCCCCATCGCGCACGTTTGCGCGATGGGGCGGAAGCGTGCGCGGCGGGGGCTCCGCGTTATCGCGGCCCAAAGATCGCGCTTCAAGGCTCGTTATGACTACTACCCAATCGGTCCGAACCATCCACCAAGTATGCGGGATTGAAACCAATTATCAGGCAAAACCCTTCGCGGGTCAAGCAGTTACAGCGTTTCGCGCTACCTTTGCCCTTTGACTTTCGACCGGTGACCCACATAGATGGGAGCTGGATGGTCCTCATCGAGTGCGTGCCCAACGTGAGCGAGGGGCGGCGCCGGGAGATTGTCGACGCGCTGCTGCAGGCGATTCGCCGCGTACCCGCGGTGCGGCTCCTGGATCGCTCTTCCGACAGGTCACACAACCGGTCGGTGATCACCCTGGTCGGTGAGCCGGCGCCGCTGAAGGAAGCCGTCCTCGCTTTGTTTGAGGCCGCGATCGCCAGCATCGATTTGCGCATCCATTCGGGCGAGCATCCGCGCCTCGGCGCCGTGGACGTCGTGCCCTTCATCCCGCTTGAAGGCGCGACGATGGACGAGTGCGTGACGCTGGCAAAGGAAACCGGTGCGGAGGTCGCCCGGCGCTTCCAGGTCCCTGTGTACCTCTATGAGGAGGCGTCCACCAATCCGGCGCGGAAGAATCTGGAAGATATCCGGCGGGGAGAGTTCGAAGGACTGGCCGCCAAGATGGCGAGTCCCGACTGGGCGCCCGACTATGGGCCTAGGGCCCCCCATCCCAGCGCCGGCGCGTCGGTAGTCGGCGCGCGCATGCCGCTCATCGCGTACAACATCAACTTGGCCACAGACCGCCTGGAGGTGGCGAACAAGATTGCCGCTGCCATTCGATACAGCAGCGGCGGTTTCCGCTACGTAAAAGCGATGGGAATTGCACTCGAGGACCGTGGCATCGTCCAGGTGTCGATGAACCTGACGAACTACGAAAAGACGCCTATCTTCAGGGTCTTCGAGGCCGTCACCCGCGAGGCCGAGCGATACGGGGTGGACGTGCTCGAGAGCGAAGTTGTTGGCCTAGTGCCCGCGGCGGCCCTCATCGGGGCGTCCGAATATTTCCTGCGACTCGGTTCGTTCAGGCCCAATCAGGTCCTCGAGACCAGGCTGCGGGAAATAAGTGCGAAAACAGAAAGAGGGGAACCGAAACAGTAAGTTATATCCACATTCGCGCGAGCCGTCGCCAGCGGCACGTCACGCAATCTCTTCGTCCTCCGACCGGCGTGACGCCGCGATGCCGAAGCCGCGCATCTTGCGGTACAGGTTGCTGCGCTCGATGCCCAGCATCTCCGCGGTGCGCGAGATGTTACCCTGCTGGGCCGCCAGCGCGCGCACGATGTACTCGCGCTCAAACCGGTCGCGCGCCGCGTGCAGCGGCGCACCCGCGGCAGGCCTCCTTACCGCCGCCGGCACGGCACTGCCCAGCATGAAGCCCTGATCAAGAAACGACAGATCGCGCGACGAGATCCGGTCACCGGACACCATGATCATCAACCGTTCGACGACGTTGCGCAGTTCGCGCACGTTGCCGGGCCAGCCGTACTGGCGGAGCGCGATCACCGCGTCGGCCTCGAACGTCTTGGGACGCCGGCCGTACTCGCGCGCGAGCATCGCCATGAAATGTTCGGCCAGCAGCGGAATATCCTCCTGCCGGTCGCGCAACGGCGGGACGAAGATCGGGACCACGTTGAGACGGAAGTACAGGTCTTCGCGGAACCGGCCGGCCCGGATCTCCGCCGTCAGATCCTTATTGGTGGCGGCGATCACGCGTGCGTCAACACGGATGCGCGACGAACCGCCCACAGCCTCCATCACCTGCTCCTGCAGGACGCGCAGCACTTTGGCCTGGGTCTTCAGGCTCATGTCGCCGATCTCGTCAAGAAAGATCGTGCCGCCGTGCGCGGCTTCGAACTTGCCGCGACGATCCGCCACGGCGCCCGTGAAGGCGCCGCGCACGTGCCCAAACAGCTCGCTTTCGATCAGCTCCTCAGGTATCGCCGCGCAATTGACTTCGACAAACGGGCCGGCGCGCCGCCGACTCAGCTGGTGGATATTGCGGGCAACGAGCTCCTTGCCCGTGCCGTTCTCGCCGAAGATGAGCACGCGGCCGTTGGTGGGCGCCGCCATCGCGATCTGTTCGCGCAGCTTCACCATGGCGTAACTCTCGCCCACCATCGTGTGCTGGGCGTCCACCCTGGCGCGCAGCGCGCGGTTCTCGACTTCGAGGCTGCGCTGCCGGAGCGCGTTGCGGACCACGAGGACGGTCTTCTCGAGCGACAGAGGCTTTTCGACGAAGTCAAAGGCGCCCATCTTGATGGCGCGTACGGCCGACTCAATGTTGCCGTGCCCGGAAATAATCACCACCTGCACGTCGATTTGGCGCTCCCGCATGCGCGCCAGCGTGGCCAGGCCGTCCATGCCCGGCAACCAGATGTCGAGCAACACGACGTCGTAGGCTTGGCGCGCCAGGCGATCAAGACAGGCTTCGCCGCTGTCAACGGCGTCGACCTCGTAGCCTTCGTCGCGCAGCACGCCGCCCAGCGCGCTGCGAACCCCAGGCTCGTCGTCCACGATCAGGATCGAAGGCATTGAGTCCTCAGCACGGCAATGCGATCGCGAAGCGCGTGCCCCGCGGAACGTTGTCGGTCACGTCGATGCTCCCGCCATGCTCGGCGACGATGCGCCGGACGATGGCGAGCCCAACTCCACTGCCCCGCTGCTTGGTCGAGTAGTGCGGCAGGAAGAGCTTATCCCGCTCTGCGGGCGGTATCCCCGGGCCATCGTCGGCTACGACGATTCGAACGAGGTTTTCGGGCCGCGCGTGACGGGTCTCGATCTCGATGGTGCCGCGCTGCTGCATCGCCTCGACCGCATTGTCGATGACATTGGTCAGCACCCGGCGAATCTGTTCCGGATCGACTGACACCTTCGGCAGGTCTGTCGCGAATCGAGGTCGTAGCTCGATGTTCGTGAAAATGCCCCGGTAAAGAGCGAGCACCTCGGTCAGGAGCAGATGAAGATCGGTCGGCACCGCGCGCGGCGCCGGCATCCGCGCAAACTGCGAAAACTCGTCCACGAGGCCCTTGAGGGATTCCACCTCGCCGACAATCGTGCTCGTGCATTCCTCCACGAGCTCCCGCGTCTGCGTGGACGCGCCCGCGAAATGCCGCCGCATCCGTTCGGCGCACAGTTGAATCGGGGTCAGCGGGTTCTTGATCTCGTGGGCAAGGCGGCGCGCCACTTCCCGCCAAGCCGCGACCTTCTCTGCACGAATCAGCGCGGTGACGTCGTCAAAGACGAGCACCACGCCGTCCGAGACCCCGTCTTCGCGCCGCAGCGGCGTCGTCATGACCGACAGGTGCCGCTCGCGGCCGCCGCGCGCAATCGACACCTCCTGCGGAGGGGCGTCCTCGCGGCTGCGCGACGGCTCGTCTATCAGCGCCGCCAGCGGCTTCAGCTCGGTCGACCCGAAGACAGTGGCCGCCGCCACGCCCACGGCGCGCTCGTCGAGGCCCAGCAGACGGGAGGCGGCTGAATTCATGGTGCGGATGCGTCCTGCGGCATCAACCGACACCACGCCGGCCGCAATCCGCTCCAAGATTGTTTCCACATATCGCCGTCGTCCTTCCACGTCTTGATGCTTGCGCTCCAAGTCAATCGCGGAGCGCTCCAGACGCCGCCGGCTCGTCGAGAGATCGGAGGCCATCCGGTTGAAGGCCTCGACCAGCGAGCCGAACTCGTCGCGCGTCTCTGGCTCGACGCGATGATCAAAGTGCCCGGCGCCGATCTCGTTGGCTGCGGTGGCCAGCATCTGCACCGGCCGGGTGATTCGCTTTGCCAGGTACAGTCCCATCCATGTCGAACCGACGAGAATCATCAGCGTCAGCGTGAGGAAGAAGGACAGATACACGCCTGCGAGCGGCTGTTTGAGCACGCGAAGCTGCTGGTAGTCCTCGTAGGCCTGCGTCATGCGGCGGGCTCGGGCCGCAAACTGGCCGGTCACGTACTCGCTCGCAACCACCACTCCCTGGGGCCGCTCGCCGCGCGACGAACGAATCGGCACGGCACTCCGGATGAGGTCGCCGCCGTTTGGAAGACGCTCGACGACGGGCGCCAGCGCTTCGCCCGCCGCGGCGCGTGCCGCCAGCCGATCTCCAAGGGGCCGGGCCACCGTGCGCGGCAGCGTCGCCGCGCCGACATCGACGACCGGAATTAACAGCGAAGCCTCCGAGGCATCCGTCGGCTCGACCCGGTATACCTCCACGAGACCTACGCGCTCCTGCAGCCCGTCTGGCTTCATCATTTCCCGCACCGTTGCCGCCGGAGCTGACGACAGGTCGATCGCCCCGAGCGCGCGGGCCAGCCGTTGCGCCTGCGCCGACACCAGGCGCTGCCGCTCCTGGTAGTAATCGCCGGCAATCGCATTGGCCGACGACAGGACATCCTCCATAGGCGCGTTAAACCAGCGATCCACACTGTTGCGAATGAGACCGCTGCCCACGAGCAGCACGAGCACCGCCGGGATGAGCGTCATTCCAAGCAGCACGGCGACCAGCTTGGCGCGGAAGTGCGCAAACGGCAGCCCGCGGCGCTTCTCCACGAGCAGCTTGACGATGTTCCGTGCGAGCACGAAGACGAGTGCCACGAGTATCGTCAGGTTTGTCGCCGAGAGCGCGTAGAGGACGACTTCGGTCAGGAAGTCCGGCTCGAGCGAGGCGGATCGGCTGGCTAGCGCGAGCAGGCTGGCCAGCCCCACGATCAGGACGCCGATCCCGGCGAGGATCAGCTTGGTGTTATCGCGGAACGGCCGTCGCCGCTGCGGCGCGGACCTCCGTCGCGATGGCGGCGCCACCGGCTGCTGCCGCGCCGAAGCCTCTTTAACGGTGAGAGCCAACTGCAAACTACCAGCTACCAACTACCAGCTATTCTTTCGCGTTGAGCAGATCCTTCAGTTCGGTCATGAACTCACCGATGTCGCGGAAGTGGCGATAGACGGACGCGAACCGGACGTACGCCACTTTATCGAGACGCTTGAGTTCTTCCATCACGAGCGCCCCGACCTCCTCCGTACTCATTTCCTTTTCAGGGCGCTCCTGCACGGCGCCCTCGACCCGGTCGGCCACCGCTTCCACCGCCGCCACACTGACGGGACGCTTCTCGCAGGCCTTAAGCAAGCCGGCAATAAGCTTCTGACGTTCGAAGCGCTCGCGGGTGCCGTCCTTCTTGATCACCATATAGGGGATCTCGTCGATCCGCTCGTAGCTGGTGAAGCGGCGCCCACAGTCGAGACATTCGCGCCGCCGGCGAATCATCTCGCCTTCCTTGCTTTCGCGCGAGTCGACGACCTTGTCGCCGAGATGGCCGCAAAAGGGACATTTCATGGGTGTACGGTCATCTCCTTCTTGGGCGCAGTGCCGGCCAGCGCCTTGAGTCGTCCGAGACTGAGGCCGTCCTGGGCCATGAAGACGATCCCGGTCAGGACCACCGGGACGTAGGAAATGGCATGCGTAACGATCGCACCCGCGACCGCGGCATCGTTCGGCGCGCCGAAAAACGTGGTCACGCCGATCCGGTAGGCCTCGTGATAGCTGCCGACGGCGCCCGGCGTCGGCACCGCGACGCCGATGACGAGCAGCGCCTGCAGGAGGAACGTACCGGCAAACGGCATGTCGATCCCGAAGGCGATCGTCACCAGCCACGCCTCCGCGGCAATGGCGAGCCAGAGCGGAAACGACCAGACCAGGGCGGACGCGAGCGCCCGCGGCTCGCGCGCCACGGCGAAGCCGCCGCTGAAGGTCCGGGCAAGCCCCGCGAGGCGGTCCGCCATCGCGTGCGGCAGCACCCGCGCCGCGCGGAAGACCAGGCGGCCGATTCGTTCGGGGTGCGTCGCCAGGACCCACATGAGAATCATGAGCGCGACCGCGGCCGCACCGGCCAGCGCCGACGAGACCTCAATCGGGCGAAGCAGCGGACCCGGGAGCCTCGCCGGATCGGCCAGACCCCACACGTACAGCGCGAGCAGCGCGAGCACGGCAATCAGGTCCAGCACGCGTTCCATGACGACGGTCGCGAGCGTCGCCGAGACCGTCAGGCCTTCCTGCCGCGCCAGCAGGTACGGACGCAGCACGTCGCCTGCCCGCGCAGGCAGCAGCCCCAATGCCGCGAACCCGATGACGGTCGTACGAAACGCCGTCCGGAACCGCGTTGGCCCGATCGGCTGCAGCAGGTATTGCCACCGATACGCGCGGATCACGTAGGTCAGGACGACCGCCCCGAAGCCCGCGATGAGCAGGTCGAGACGCGCGTGCCGCACCTGCACCCACACATCCGCCAGGTTCGCGTGCCTCACGAACCACGCAAAAAGGGCAATCGCCAGAACCGATACAAGAACGGTACGTATTCGCACCCTGAACCCCTTGAACCGTGTAACGAGGTAACACAATATATCAGGCCCTCCCCTCGCGACGGCCGATAGTGTTGTGTAGTGTTGCGGGTCTCGCACGGTCCCTGTAAGATGCGCGTCTCGCCAAGGACACACCGCGTGCCGCTCGCTGCTCCCCTTCTCGAAACTCGACTGAACGGGCTGGCTCCGCACCGCCAGGGCAAGGTCCGCGATATCTACGACGTGGATGACGCGCTGCTGATGATCGCCACAGATCGCATCTCCGCGTTCGACTATGTGCTGGGCTCCGGTATTCCGGACAAAGGGAAGGTCCTCACGCAGCTGTCGGCATTCTGGTTCGACAAGACGCGCGACATCGTTCCGAACCACGTACTGGAAACCGACGTGCGCCGGTATCCGCGTGAGCTGGGCCAGTACGCCGACGTCCTCGCCGGGCGGTCGATGCTCGTCCGCAAGACAAGTCCGGTGCCGGTGGAGTGCGTGGCGCGGGGTTATCTCTCCGGCTCCGGGTGGAGGGATTACGTGGCCACCGGGGCGGTGTGCGGCGTACGGCTGCCTCCCGGCCTGCGCGAGTCGGATCGGCTCCCAGAGCCGATCTTCACCCCCGCCACCAAAGCCACCAGCGGCCACGACGTGAATATCAGCGAGACCGACGCAGGGCGGCTGATCGGGGCTAAACTGATCGAGAAGCTCCGGTCGCTCACGATGGCGCTGTACGCATTTGGTGCCGCGCACGCCGACAGGTGCGGCATTCTGATGGCCGACACCAAGTTCGAATTCGGCCTCACCCCGGACGGCGAGATCCTCCTGATCGACGAGGTGATGACGCCCGATTCGTCACGCTATTGGCCAAAGGACCAGTACAACCCCGGCCGGGCGCAGCCGAGCTTCGACAAGCAGTTCGTTCGCGACTATCTCGAGCAGATCCGCTGGAACAAGCAGCCGCCCGTCCCGTCGCTCCCCAACGACGTCGTGGCACGGACGCGCGAGAAGTACCTCGAGGCCTTCCGCCGGCTTTCAGGCAGGGAACTCGACTGATGCCGTTGCGCGAAGCGCTCGAGCGCCTGGTCGACGACATGGTCACGCGCGGGGTCCGCTACGAGGACGCGCAGCGTGAGTTCGAAAAGCGTTTCATCGCGCACATCCTCACCAAGGCCGACGGCAATCTCTGCAAGGCCGCCGGCCTCCTGGGCATGCACCGCAACACCCTGAGCCGCAAGATTACTGAATACCGCCTGCGCGGCTCGGCGTAGGCGGGTGGCGTAGGCGGATGGCGGAGGGCGGGCCTTGTCCCGAAAGCGACCAGTGGCCCGTGCCGAGCCAAATGGCTTGACAGGGCTTTTCACGTGCCGCTACTATTAGCAGTTGCCTAGGGGGAGTGCCAAGCCGCCGACGGCACGTCGACGGTTTTCGGGGACGCAGCGCCTGGTACGGACACCCGGCGATCACGGTTTTCACGGCGGGGCCATAGGCGCCGGAGCCTTGGCGAAGGCGGACTGGCCCCGCATCCTACAGACACAGTCTGGAGTCGAACGCACATGAAAGTCAGACCGCTACACGACCGCATCATCGTTCAGCGCATCGAGGAAGGCGAACAGAAAGTCGGCGGGATCATCATTCCCGACACCGCCAAAGAAAAACCGCAGCAGGGCAAGGTGTTTGCCGTGGGCGCCGGCAAGTTCAAGGATGACGGCGAGCGCCAGCCGCTCGACGTCAAGGACGGCGACACGATCCTGTTCGGGAAGTACTCGGGACAGGAAATCAAGATTGACGGTGAGGAGTACCTCATCATGCGCGAGGACGAAGTGCTCGCGGTAATCGATTCGAAGGGGAAATAAGCGATGGCAAAGCAGATCATTTATGGCGAGCAGTCGCGGCAGGCGATCCTGCGCGGCGTCAACCAGTTGGCCGACGCAGTCAAGGTCACCCTCGGCCCGAAGGGCCGCAACGTCGTCCTCGACAAGAAGTTCGGCTCCCCCACCATCACCAAGGATGGCGTGACGGTGGCCAAGGAGATCGACCTCAAGGATCCGCTCGAGAACATGGGCGCGCAGATGGTGCGCGAGGTGGCCAGCAAGACGTCGGACGTGGCTGGCGACGGCACCACCACGGCCACGGTGCTCGCGCAGGCCATCTATCGTGAAGGCGCGAAGAACGTCGTGGCGGGCGCCAACCCCATGGAGCTCAAGCGCGGCATCGAGCGCGCCGTGGAAGCGATCACCGAGCAGCTCAAGCTGCAATCGAAGACCGTGACCG
>JACPPO010000010.1 GCA_016190945.1 Acidobacteriota bacterium
AGAGGTGCGCTGCTGAGCCACGGTCGGGGGCGAAATTGGCTTCGACGAGGGTACAGAATCGCGGGATGCATGCCGAGCTCCATTGACTCGTAAATCCGATGGAACATCCGTTAACTGCGGATTCTAACTACGCTCTCGCAGCCTAATAAGCTGTGAGCGTCTGCCCCGACCTCGCCTGGTGGTTGGGGGTCAGGCGCCATTAAACAGGCTGGCGGTCAGGCGGCGGCTCGGCGCTTGGCCGTGAGATGCACCGGGTCTGGTGTCCGGCGGTTTTGGCCGCCTCCTCACGCCGGGCACGAGAATTCAGAAGCGGACACGCATGTAGAGTCCTGTGGGGACGTGCTTTCGGACGCGGGTTCGACTCCCGCCGCCTCCACCATTCGATTCGGCCGCGTAGCGGACGAATCGAATGCCCTGAGCGAGCCTAAGAGCTCAGGGCGAGTCGAAGGGCCTTCCCATTGAAACTTGCAAACCCGCGTCCGATGATGCCATCGTCGTCTGAGTGTGGTTTGTCTACGTTCTTCAGTGTGCAGATGACTCTCTGTACATAGGCGAGACGGGCGACATCAACGCCAGACTGCTGCAGCACCCCGACGGGCACGCCTCGACCTTTACCGCGCGTCGTCGCCCGGTCGCGCTCGCGTATGTGGAAACGTGCCCCGGCCGAGAGGAGGCTTTAGTGCACGAGCGACAGCTAAAGCGCTGGACACGCGCCAAGAAGGAAGCGCTGATCGCGGGTGACTTTGAGCTGTTGAAGCGTCTCTAGCCACCGTGTCCCGAGTTCAACAATGCTCGCGAGTTGAGAGGCCTTCTGCGTCGCGCTGCAGGTTGAAGGGTCCCAAGGCGTGCGGAGGAGTGACCGTAGACCAGGATGAAGAGATAATCGGGACGGAAGGCGTAGACATTTCTCACATGGACCGCTCGAGCCGCTCCGTGCGGCCTCGGACGCTGGTGTGCATCGGCCTCGGTGGTGTGCTGCTCGCCATCGTTGCGCTGATTGACGTCCAGGTCACCGGACCCCGAATATCCGTCCAATGGTCGCCCGCAGTCACTGCCCGCGCTCGGGCGGCGCTCGAAGGGCGGTACGATCTTCGAAACGGCGAGCTCGACCAGGGCACGGTCTGGCGATACGACCTCGGGAATCGCTCGCGCAAGAACATCGGCGCGCTCATCCATGACCGAGCGGTGCTCGACACCGGCTACATCGACCGAGAGACGCTGACGCCGCGCCCGCGGGACGTCCGCGTCACGGTCCGCTCCTTCCCTTATCCGTTCCAGGACCTCGTCGGGAATCCATCGGAGCTGATTCAGCTCCGCATCAGCGCAGCTCTCCTGCTCGCCGGCGGGGTGCTGCTGTGGGCGGCGCGCGCTGCGAGTATGCGCCGCCGGCGCAGCGTGACCGCTGCCACGCTGCTGCTCCTTGGCGTGTTCGCCGTCGGATTTCAGGTTGATCCGTCATTCGTGACGATGGGTGCGGTGCGCGACCATCTGAAAGACCGCACGAATTTCGAGAACAATTTCGCCGGGAGGGTCCGTTTCGAGAAGCACCTGTCACAAACGATCCTCCTGCAGCTGTATCTTCGGCTCGAGCCGACAGAGACGGCGCCGGAGCGGGTGCTGGTCGCGGTGACGCGCGGCATCACGGTGTGGTTTCTGCTGTCCGCGCTGTTGATCGGCTTCCTGGAGCGGTGGTCCCCCGTTGTGCTTCGGTACCTCGGCCTGGCGGTGCTGGCGCCGGCCACGCTCATGTTCTTCGGATGGCGGGAGTTCGGCTATTTTTCGCTGAATGTCGCCGCGTTCCCCCTGCTCGCGCGCGGGCTGCGCGATGGCGGAGGCCGGCTCGAGGCCGGAGGCGCGATGACCGGGCTCAGCACCGCGCTGCACGGCTCCGGACTCCTGGCCCTCGCGGGTTCGTGGCTCGCTGTGTTGGGGACACCCGCCACGCTGAAGGAACGAGTGAGCCGGTTTCTTCGAGTGACCGCGTGGTTCACCGCGGCGTACCTCGGGTGGGTTGTCATCTATGTGATCGTACTGAAACTTCCGATCGCCCCCGATCCCGGACCCGGCTTCGCCAGCCCGTGGCGACCCTGGCTTGTCGATGACGTACGTCAGGGCCGGCTGGCCGCGGCAATCCTGAGCGCCGCCGGCGTACGCGACGTGTTGATGAGCTTCTGGTTCGTTGGCGCCCCGCTGCTCGTGGTGGTCCTGTCCCTCTGGCGCCGGTACCGGGACGAGGTGCGAGCCGCCCTGTGGTACCTGCCTCCCTCCATCGTCTTTGTGATCCTCCGCTGGCCGTTCGAGGGTATTGGCGGCGGGACAGATCTGATCGTTGCCGGGTTTCCGGCGTTGTACGCATTGGCCTGGGTCTGCGCGCAGGATTCGAAGCGGACGACCATTGCGGCCGCACTGCTCGTGTCGGCCCACTTCGCATTCTGGCAGGCGGTTCTCGATCCGCGGTTTCAGACCGAGCTGCCGTAGCGTACGTCCCCGGGAGGAAAGAGGACTACGGTGCGGCGGCTCCCAGCTGACAGTCCTCGGCATCCGGCCTGTCGGGAGCATTGAGCGGGCTCATCGGCGCCGGTGACGGGCCCTCCGGGTCGAGCACTCCCACCCGCTTGTTCACCCAGAGTACCTGGTACGCCCACGCCGGAAACGGCGGCTCCTTGCCGGTGCACGTATAGTTGTTGAAGTGGAGGTTGACGAGGTGGAACTGCCGCTTCAACCGACGTACGACCTCCACGAACTTCGCCTCGTTTGTGCCGTGGAATTCCATCGCCAGCTGAACGATCCTGTCCAACACATCGTCGGGAGTCGCCATCAACGAGTCCCACTCCGCCCCTTCGACGTCGCTTTTCACCAGGAGAACTCTTCCGGTATCTCCGTTTCGGACGATCTGAGATGCAATGCTATCGAACGGCCGCCCGTCAATCGTTTCCGCCTTGGGGCCGACGCATTCGTCGTGAAAGACGAAGTGGCCCCCATCACACGACGGGCGATCATCGTTGAAGCAGTCGTACTGGTGGATAGTGACGCCGAATTCCCGGGAGACCTGACAACCCC
Source organism: Acidobacteriota bacterium (assembly GCA_016190945.1). GTDB lineage: Bacteria > Acidobacteriota > Vicinamibacteria > Vicinamibacterales > UBA2999 > JACPPO01. Next base: position 3,061 of record JACPPO010000010.1, read on the forward strand.
ACGCGTCTTCACCCGCAATGCCATAGGAATAGGCCGACTGGATGCCACCGAGCAGGTTCGCGCACATCAGATAACCGCCAATGTCAGGCTGGTCCTTCGCGCTCGTGCCGCCGTACCGTTTCAGCGTGCAGTTCTTGAGGGTGACCGTCTGGAGCTCTTTGAGGAGCGCTTCGCGGAGTTCGCGGACGTTAGCGACTGTTTCCGGTTCTTGGACCTCGGGTCCAGGCTCGGACGGACCGTGGGGCGACCGCAGGTAGTAGGCAGCGGCCACGCCAATGGCAACGGCGGCGAACGATAGCGTCACGATCCGCGTCTTGTGCATGAAAAGCTTGATCCTCGGCGAAGGCCGACAAATTCATATTTGCGGCCTTCACCCGTCGCCGACGCGCGCGTATAGGGCGGCCACGTGAAACGACATCGAGCCGAACCGCGGATCAGCGACGGCGGCTTTCCCTTTCCACCGGGGGTCGGCGAGGTCGAATACCGACCGCGGCGCGTCCTCGGCGTTCACAAGCTTCGTGTTGTACGCAATCACGCGAATGCGTGCCGAGAAACCTGTCCAGTACCCATCGAGATCGGTGAGCGCCGGCGGTATCCCTCCCGCGCTTGGGGACCGGTAGCGAGCTAGCACGTCGCGCGATTTCAGCACCAACGTCCGCACGGGCTCGTTCGACCAGAACACATCCGCCTGCGGACGAGTCTTCTCGGCGAGGAGCCGGTTGGCCAACCCCGTGGACTTGGTTTCCTCCGTGTCGTACGCGACGTTCACTCGCACACCAGACCGACGCTCGTATTCCCGGAGCACAGGCTCGGAAAAGACGCGGTCCGTCGAGACATAGATCGTGACCGTGCGCTCCGGGGTTTGCGCCGGCTCTGGCGACCCGCACGCCGCAGCGACGACCACGATCGACGCCGCCGTCAGCAGGCTGGTTTTTTGCGCCACGGTCACCGTTCGATTCCCCATCGCGTCACCGTGTCTCGACCGTCAG
>JACPPO010000131.1 GCA_016190945.1 Acidobacteriota bacterium
AGACACGGCTCACGCCGCCCGCTCGTATAGGACGGCTTGTTCGACGTCGGTTTCAGACAGCCCGTAATCTATAGCCAGCTCGGCGATGGTTTCGCTCGCATCGATCCGCTCTGCAATCGCTCGCGTCGAGACCCCAGCGGCGACTACGACGGGACGGCCAAACGCTACCTTCGGATCGATCGCGATTGGGCGATCGGTGCTGGGGATGTAGGTGACGACGAATGGGAAGAGTCTGATTGGGAACTTCCGTGCGTCCCATTCCACGCGCTTTAGATGCTCATCGAACAGAAGTCGCATGGCGAGCTGGCCGGACACTGAGAGATTGATGAGTTCGCCATATCGCTCGAGAAAAAGATGTCCCGCGTCCGTGCGCAGATCTTCGCGCAGCAGGAGGCGGTCGATCTTCAGCTGCTTCTGAGCATACTGAAGCGCCTGTCTGACCGCCTTGAGCGGGACGCCGTGCTCGGTTCGCAGCGACCTGAGAACGTGCGCCTCGATGAGGTTGTGGAACGAGAGGATCGGCGGCCGCCGCGACGGCGGATGAACGAGGGGGTGAAATCGGCCTGTTCCACCAGACGTTGGGTAGGGGCGTCCGACGACCCAGGAGCGCAATGTCGCAGGGGCGACCCGTAGATTACGCGCGGCTTCCGCCAGCGGGTACGCCGGCTGATCACGGATGTCTGATTTGGCGAAGGTAGCCTCCATCTCTCAGGTGCCTCATGGTAAGAGGGAAACGTCGGCAGAGCCAGAGGGTGTGAAAATGGTCCGGCAGCTACACAAGCGCTCGATTACTGTCTAAGCCCATGAGTGGTTTCACCGAATCCACCGTCGAAGAAGCCGCCCTCGCCTGGCTGGAGAGCATTGGTTGGGCCGTCGCGCACGGACCACACATTGCTCCGGACACGCCCGCGGCCGAGCGGGCCGACTATGGCGAGGTGGTGCTGGGGCAGCGGCTGAGCGATGCGCTGACACGGCTCAACCCCGATGTTCCGCCCGAAGCGCTGGATGACGCCTTTCGGAAGTTGACGCGGCCCGAGGGTGCGGAGCTCGTTCAGCGGAACCGGGCCGTGCATCGCCTGCTCGTGGACGGAGTCACGGTCGAATACCGCACGGCCGACGGCGGCATCCGCGGCGCCCAGGCGCGCGTGATCGACTTCGACGACCCCGCGAGCAACGACTGGCTGGCGGTCAACCAGTTCAGCGTCACGGAGAACAAGCACACGCGCCGCCCGGACGTGGTACTCTTCGTCAACGGCCTGCCGCTGGCAGTGCTGGAGCTCAAGAACGCAGCGGACGAGGACGCGACGATCTGGACGGCCTTTCACCAGCTCGGAACCTACAAGGCGGAGATCCCGTCGCTCTTTGCGAACAACGCCGTCCTCGTAGTCTCCGATGGTGTGCAGGCACGCGTCGGCACGCTTACCGCCGGGCGCGAGTGGTTCAAACCCTGGCGCACCATCGCGGGCGATCGCCTGGCCGATTCGCACCTGCCCGAGCTCCAGGTGGTGATCGAGGGCGTCTTCGCGCCCCGCCGCTTCCTCGACCTGGTGCGCGACTTCATCGTGTTCGAGGACGAAAGCGGCGGCCGGCTCACGAAGAAGATGGCGGGTTACCACCAGTTCCACGCGGCGCAAGTGGCAGTGCGTGAGACCCTGCGCGCGGCGGAGCGCGCCCGCGCGGCTCACGTCGCCGAGTCGGGCGGGCGGTACGAAGCTGGCCGGAAGCCCGGCGGTAAACGCGGCGACCGGCGCATCGGCGTGGTCTGGCACACGCAGGGCTCGGGCAAGAGCCTGACGATGGCCTTCTACGCCGGTCGCATCATCCGGGAACCGGCCATGGAGAACCCGACCATCGTCGTGCTCACCGACCGCAACGACCTCGACGACCAGCTCTTCGGTACCTTCTCGCGTTGCAAGGACCTGCTGCGGCAGCCGCCGGTGCAGGCCACGAGCCGCGCGCACCTGCGAGAGTCACTCTCGGTTGCCGCCGGCGGGGTGGTGTTCACGACGATCCACAAGTTTTTCCCGGAGGAGAAAGGCGACCGGCATCCCAGGCTCTCCGAGCGTCGCAACGTCGTCGTCATCGCCGACGAAGCGCACCGCAGCCAGTACGACTTCATTGACGGCTTTGCCCGGCACATGCACGACGCGCTGCCGCACGCCTCGTTCATCGGCTTCACCGGCACGCCGATCGAGCTCCAGGACGCCAACACGCGCGCCGTGTTCGGGGATTACATCAGCGTCTACGACATCCAGCGCGCCGTCGAGGACGGCGCCACGGTACCGATCTACTACGAGAGCCGCCTCGCCAAGCTGGGGCTGGACGAGGCGGAGCGCCCGCACATTGACCCGGACTTCGAGGAAGCGACCGAAGGCGAGGAGGTCGAGCGCAAAGAGAAGCTCAAGACGAAGTGGGCGCAGCTCGAGGCGGTCGTCGGGGCGGAGAAGCGCCTGCGGATCGTCGCGCAGGACATCGGCGAGCACTTCGAGAAGCGGCTCGAGGCCATGGACGGCAAGGCGATGGTCGTCTGCATGAGCCGCCGCATCTGCGTGGAGCTGTACCGCGAGCTGGTACGATTGCGGCCCGAGTGGCACGAAGAGGACGACGCTCGCGGCCCGATCAAGGTGATGATGACCGGGTCCGCCTCCGACCCGGCGGACTGGCAGCCGCACATTCGCAACAAGCCACGCCGCGAGGGGCTGGCCAACCGCTTCCGCGATGCCGCAGATCCGCTGCGGGTCGTGCTCGTGCGCGACATGTGGCTGACGGGCTTCGACGCGCCCAGCTTGCACACGATGTACGTCGACAAGCCGATGCGCGGTCACGGCCTGATGCAGGCGATCGCTCGCGTGAACCGAGTCTTTCACGACAAGCCGGGCGGGCTGGTGGTGGACTACCTGGGGCTGGCCCACGAGCTCAAGGCGGCGCTTGCGACCTACACCGAGAGCGGCGGCACGGGACGCACCGCGCTCGATCAGGATGAAGCGGTCGCCGTCATGCTGGAGAAATACGAGGTGTGCTGCGGCCTCTTCCACGGCTTCGACTGGTCGCGGTGGACCACGGGAACGCCGCAGGAGCGGCTTGGCCTGTTGCCCGCCGCGCAGGAGCACATTCTTCGGCAGGAGAACGGCAAGGACCGTTGCGTGCGGGCGGTGCGCGAGCTGTCGCAGGCTTTCGCGCTGGCGGTGCCTCACGCCGAAGCGCTGAGCATTCGGGACGATGTGGCGTTCTTCCAGGCCGTGCAGTCGGTCCTCGCCAAGCGTGCGCCGGGCGACGGCCGCCCCGACGAGGAGCTCGACCACGCGGTCCGCCAGATCATCTCGCGCGCGGTGGCGCCCGGGGGCGTGGTGGACATCTTCGCCGCCGCCGGACTGGCGAAGCCTGACATCTCGATCCTGTCCGACCAGTTCCTGGCCGAGGTGCGAGG
>JACPPO010000132.1 GCA_016190945.1 Acidobacteriota bacterium
AGCTTCTGGGGGTGGCCGCGATGGGCGCGGGCGCGGCGACGGTACTCCTGCTGCCGTTTCTGGCGGGGCACACTCCTCGCGCCCGCCGCCTGGTCCTCTGGGTGGGCGTCGTCGCGCTGGCGTTCATGGCGATGATGACGGGGCTGGCACTGACTGGATCTGTGCCATGAGGCGCTCGCTTGCCGCGGCGGGAATCCTGCTTGCGTTCACGCTGCCGCCACGTGACGGGCACGCCCAGGTCCCAATGAAGGCCGCGACAGCAGCATTCCAGGACGATGTCCATGCCGCCGCGGGGCTGACCTGTGTCGCCTGCCACACGACGCGCGCCGGCGGCGCGGGATCGTACGAGTTGTGGCCTCGGACCACTATCGCCCCGCTGTGCGCCACGTGTCACAGCAACGCGGCGTATATGAGGCGGTTCGACCCCCAGGTCCGCCTCGATCAATTTCTGCAGTACCAAACGAGCACTCATGGCAGGCGGATGGCCGCCGGGGACGTGCGCGTGGCAACGTGCACCGATTGCCATGGCGCCCACGGGGTAAAGCGGGTGACCGACCCGCGCTCGCCCATCGCGCCGCTCAGTGTGACGACAACGTGCGGTCGATGTCACGGCGATTCGGCGTGGATGGCGCCGTTTGGGCGGGACGCGGCTCCTCTGGGCGACTGGTCGGCGAGCGTCCACGCGGCGGCGCTGCTGAAACGCAGTGACACATCAGCGCCAACCTGTGCCTCGTGCCATGGCAGCCACGGCGCCACCCCGCCTGGTGTCTCCTCCGTCGCCAACGTGTGCGCGCAGTGCCACCTGCGCGAGGCGGAGCTGTTCCGGGCCAGTCCCAAGCAGGCCATCTTCAAAGCGATCGGGCAGGCCGAATGCCTCGCGTGCCATGGCAATCACCGGATTGAGCCGACCGCCGACGCGTGGGTGGGACTCGAAGAAGGCGCCGTCTGCGCGCAGTGCCATGATCGGACGACAAACGGCGCCCGGGTGATACGCGATGTGCGACTGGGGCTGGATCGGCTGTCGACTGCTGTGTCAGCGGCCGATGCGATTCTCACCAGAGCAGAGCGCGCGGGGATGCTGGTGAACGAGGGACGAACGGCGCTGCGGGACGCGCGCGAGCATCAGGTGCAGTCACGAGTGCTCGTGCACGCGTTTGCGGCCGAGCCTCTTGCAGAGAGAGCCGCGGCGGGCGCCGCCTCCGCCCGGCGTGCCCACGATGAGGCCGAGGCGGCGATGCAGGAGCTGCAGGTCCGGCGCCGCGGCCTTGCCGTCGCCACGCTCCTCGTGCTGGCGTTCCTCGTGACGCTCGGGCTTAAGATTCGTCGTCTCCCCGGGAACTTCTAGGCACGGCGTCGGTCGCGAACATTTCCCCCCGCGCGGGTGAACAATTCCCTGCCGCGGCTTCAGTCCGGCGCTGGGTATTCATCGCGCGAGGGAGTCCGGGGGGTGCCGTCCGTCGTTACCCGTCTTTACGCCTGGTACGGAGTGTGCTCGCGTCATCCGTGGAGGTCTCAAATCCCGGCGTCAAGGGAGAGGGATCGTGTTCGATCGGCTGCTCGTTCCCACTGATTTCAGCGCGCCCTCGGACGCGGCGCTGGTATATGCGCGGGAGCTTGCCGGCACGTTCGGCGCCAAGCTGCATGTGCTTCACGTTCTCGGAAACGAGTTCCTGCGCGCCGTGGTAACCGATCCGCACGACTTGGAAGCCACCGCCTTGCGGCACCTCCAGGAACGTCTGACCGACGACGATCGCCGGAGGTTTCAGGTCGTCCCGGCGATTGAACGGTCGGATGCGCCGCAGGACGAGATCGTCAGCTACGCGCGAGCGCACACGATTGACCTGATCGTCATGGGGACGCACGGGCGCACGGGGATGGCGCACGCGCTGATGGGGAGCGTGGCGGAAACGGTGCTCCGCACCTCCCCGTGCCCCGTGTTGACCCTCCGCGAGGCGCCGCGTGCGCGCAAGGGAACGGACGCGGGCCGCAGACGGATCCTGGTCGCCACCGACTTCAGCGAGCCTTCGGACGCGGCGCTCGACTGCGCGCGAGTGCTGGCCGCGCCGATGGGCGCGGCGCTACATCTCCTGCACGTACTGGAAGACCCGCGGGTCAGCGGATCATTCGGGTCGGAGGTGTACTACTTGGCCGATTCGCCCGCCACCCGCACCACGCGGCTGAAAGAGGCGCAGGAGCGGCTGGCTCACCGAATCACCGCGGACGACCGCGCCCGGCTCCGCGCCACCACCGAAGTCATCTTCGGCTCCGGGGCCAGCACGATCGTCGAGTACGCCGCCGACAACGAGTTCAACCTGATCGTGATGGGGACGCACGGGCGCAGCGGGATCGCGCACTTGCTGATGGGCAGCGTGGCCGAGGCTGTCGTCCGCCGCGCATCGTGCCCCGTCTTGACGCTGCGCGCGGCGCGTGGTTCGGTCCCTCAGTCGGTGGCCGACCCCCGAACCGCCAGGGCCACCGCATGAGCGGGGCGGTCAAGCCCCCCGGGCTGTCGGCAGACCGAATTTTTCGATGCGGTAGCGGACTTGATCGCGATTGATGCCGAGCAGCTGGGCCGCCTGGGTCTGATTCCCGCCGGCCCGCTCGAGCGCCTGCGCGAGCAGCTGCCGCTCGACCTCCGCGAGGTTCAGGCCTTCCGGCGGCAGCTTGAACTGGGTCGCCGCCACGCTGCGCGTCAAGGTGGTGAAGTCGTCCGGCCCGAGCCAGTCGCGGTCCGTCAGCAGCATCGCGCGTTCGATGGCATTGCGCAGCTCGCGGATGTTGCCGGGCCACTGGTACTGCTCGAGCAGCCTCATCGCGGCGGGCGTCAGTCCCCGAACCCGCCTCCTGAACTCGCGGTTGTAAAGATCGACGTAATACGACGCCAGCAGCGGGATGTCGCCCGGGCGTTCGCGCAGCGGCGGAAGCGGAATCGGCATCACTTGCAGCCGGTAGAAGAGGTCCTCCCGGAACTTGCCCGCCTTCACGTCGTCTTCGAGGTTCCGGTGCGTGGAGGCGACGACGCGGACGTCGACGTGGATGTCGGCGAGCCCGCCGACGCGCTTGAAGGTCTTCTCTTCCAGGAAGCGCAGCAACTTGGCCTGAAGCCCGGGGGTCATCTCCCCGATCTCGTCGAGGAACACGGTGCCACCGTCCGCGCTTTCGAACAGGCCGCGCTTCTGCTGCCGCGCGTCGGTGAAGGCGCCGCGCTCGTGCCCGAACAGCTCGCTCTCGAGGAGCTGCTCGGGCAGCGCCGAACAGGTGATGTTGACGAACGGCCGCGCCGCACGGTCGCTGTTGTAATGAATCGTCTTTGCAGCCAGATCCTTGCCGGTACCTGTTTCTCCAGTCAACAGGACGGTCGAGGCACGGCTCGCCGCGATGCGGGCGAGCAGCGACTTGACGTCCCGCATCGCGGGCGAGGCGCCGATGATCGCGTCGAAACCGTACTCGCGCCCCTGGCTGGTACGGAGGGCACGCACCTCCCGGCGCAACCGGCTTGTCTCAAGCGCCTGCTCAACGAGGAGCGCCACTTCGTCCAGGTTGAACGGCTTGTTGACGTAGTGATAGGCGCCCAGCTTCATTGCTTTAACCGCGTTCTCCACCGTCGAGAATCCCGTCATCAGGATGACGAGAGTGTCGGGCGACTTCTCCTTGATGCGGCGCAGCACGGCCAGCCCGTCGCCGTCCGGCAGCCGGAAGTCGAGCAGGACCAGGTCCACGTCCGTGACCTGTTCGAGCGCCGCCTCGGCGGTGCCAGCCTCGAGAATCTTGTACCCTTCCCTGGCCAGGCGCTCACGCAGGGACCACCGGAGCAGCGACTCGTCGTCGACGATCAGGAGCGTCGCAGCGGACACAGCGCACAGTATAACGAGGAAGATGTCACAAGTACCACGCCGCCAGCCCGATAAGCCGCGCGACGCCCTGATCCACGCCGGCGCCATCGCCGCGACCGTCGGCATCTTCATCGTCGATCTCCAGTATCCGCTCGTCTATGACGTTGGCATCCTGTACGTGCTCGTGATCGTCCTCGGCCTCTGGACCGCCTGGCAGGCCTACCCCATTGTCGCCGCCACGATTGCCATTACGTTGTTGATCGTGGATGTGATCGTCGGGTGGTTCCCGGCTCCCCCGCCGTTCATTTTCGTCAACCGCCCCCTGATGGCGCTTGTCTTCATCGCGACCGCCACGCTCGTCACACGCTTCAGGCGACTCGAGCGGCAGTCCTCCGCCAACGTGCAGCAGCTGGCCGACGTGAAGCGCGCGATCGATCACGCCGCCATTGTTGCGACAACGGACGTGACCGGACGCATCACGTACGTCAACGACAAGTTCTGCGAGATCTCGAAGTATTCACGGGAGGAACTGCTCGGCCAGGACCATCGCATCATCAATTCCGGGTATCACACGAAGGCGTTCATGCGCGACCTCTGGAGCACGATCACCAGCGGTCGCGTGTGGCACGGGGAAATCCGGAATCGTGCCAGGGACGGCACTTTCTACTGGGTTGATACGACAATCGTGCCGTTCCTGGATACCCACGGCAAGCCGTACCAGTACATCGCGATCCGCGCCGACATTACGGCGCGCAAGGCTGCGGAGGAACGGCTGGGGCAACAGGCGGCGCTTGCCCGCGTCGGCCAGATGGCCGCGGTCGTGGCACACGAAGTGCGCAATCCGCTCGCGGGCATCAAGGGCGCGATCCAGGTGCTGATGTCGCGGCGCCAGCCCGCCGACGCCGAGCTGCCAGTGATGCGCGACGTGGTCACCCGCATCGACGCGCTCGGCGATCTCATCAACGACCTGATGATATTCGCGCGGCCACGGCCACCGCACCCCACCACGTTCGAGCTTCGCCCGTTGCTGCTCGAAGCGATCGCCATACTGCGGCGGGATCCCGCCAACGCGGCCCTCAAGGTCGCCATCGATGGCCCCGACGTCACGCTGACCGCCGACGCGGATCTGATCAGGGCCACGGTCCTGAACCTCCTCCTCAACTCCGCGCAGGCCACGGGCGGACAGGGCAGCATCGCGATCGCGATTGAGCAGCGGGACCAGCGCTGCATCCTCAAGATTCTCGACAACGGTCCTGGTATCCCGGCGGAGCTCCGGGGGCGAGTGTTCGAGCCGTTCTTCACGACCAAGGCGCGAGGCGGGGGTCTCGGACTGCCCATCGCCAGACGTACAGCGGAGCTTCACGGCGGCACACTGACGCTCACCTGCCCGGACACCGGTGGGACGGTGTTCACGATGACCGTGCTGTTGCGGGCCCTGGCCGCCGTGCGTCCCTCAGAGCCCCCGGGGTATCAAACGGCCAAAAATTACGACTCCGATCCAGAGGAACAACGAGGTCCCCGCGATGGCCTTGGCTAGTCCCGGTGCGTCATCTCCCGGCCCCAAAGCGTCGACCGCGCGAGAGGTGCCGGTTAGATAGAAGGCCAACAGGTTTATTCCCGCGAGGCCTATGAAAATCAGCTTCAATTGAAGATAAACGTCTCTCATGAGGACGTCATAGGCATTATCGCCGAACAGATTGGCCCCAACGCCCTCAACGAACACAAGGCCGGTTATGGCCGCGAGAACGAATCCGAAAACCCCCCAGGGAAGGAGCCGTTTCAAGGACGCGAGCGGCAAGCCCTTTGCCATTCCTAGCACACGCAGGTCGAATATTCCGACTATACCGACCAGGAGGCAGACGCCGATGAAATGGAAGGTCTCGCACGTCGGCCATGCCCAGATACCAGCGTCGCCGAGGAGGAATTGTGTAATGACGGGTGAGGTAAGCAAATACCTAAGAACTGATTCCATCGCGTAATTTTCCTTTCAGTAACCGATGTGTGTCGTCAAACGCCTTGCCGTAATTGCTTGTCTCCGCCCCAAAGGCGCAAAGCGATAAGCCCGCCAACCAGCAAGACGACCGTTATGATGGACGTTGCGACGTAAGTCCGCGGCTGGATCATAGGGACATCGGAGTATCCCATTAGGCGCCCTGCCGTAATGGTCACAAGCCAGATGAAGAGCGCTGTGCCCGCCAAGATCTTGCCGTTCGTCGGTACGGGCCTCGTGTCCAGATACGCCGGATTGCCAAATACCTGACGCCTCAGCCGGCGCAGGAACACGATGGAGAGCGCGACGCCGCCCATCTTGACATAGAAGCCCGGGGCAACGACCGCCCTTACCGGGTAACCGATAAAAAGGAGAACACCTGATACGAGGTTGACGTAGAAGCCCGCCCACATGAGGGGGTAGAATCCCTCCATCGGTGCCAGGGGCAGGCTGGGCGCGAAGCCGAGGACCCGCAGATAGATCGCCGCGCTGAGGCCCACGAGGGCTGCCATGCCGAGAGCATGAGCGATTAGAATTACATCGAACGCCCACAGCGCCGACCCCTCGCGCACCCACGTGGCGAGACCGCTGTTTTCGAGCGAAGTAAAAAGCTCCATAGTTTCTGATCCTTTCGCTGTTAGTGTTCCCTGATGTGTGATCGCCCTGTCGTCCTGAGCGCACGCCTGTGAGGGCTTCATGCAGACGTGGCGGCCTCCCGCGTTTCCGAGGGCCGCTCAGCGAGCGGCCGCCCGAGCCCGAATTTCTCGATCCGGTAACGCACCTGGTCGCGATTGATCCCCAGGAGCTGTCCGGCGTGCGTCTGGTTGCCGCCCGCGCGCTCGAGCGCTTGTACGACCAGCTGTCGCTCAATTTCCTCCAGCACGACCCCGTTCGGCGGCAATCGAAACTGCGCGGTAACCACTGTGCCGCGCGCGGTCGTGGCGAAATCGTCGGGCTCAAGCCAGTCGCGATCCATGAGCAGCATCGCGCGCTCGATCGCGTTCCGCAGCTCGCGGATGTTGCCCGGCCAGCGGTACTGTTCGAGCAGCGCCATGGCCTCGGGTGTCGCGCAGCGAACCCGTTTCCTGAACTCACGGTTGTAGCGGTCGATATAGTAGTTCACGAGCAGCGGGATGTCGCCCGGGCGCTCGCGCAGCGGCGGCAGCGTAACGGGCATCACCTGGAGGCGATAGAACAGGTCATCGCGGAACTTGCCGGCCTGCACCTCCGTCTCGAGCTTGCGATTGGTCGCCGCGATGACCCGTACGTCCACGCGGATGTCGGCGAGCCCGCCGACGCGCTTGAACGTCTTCTCCTCGAGGAACCGCAGCAGCTTGGCCTGCAGCCCCGGCGTCATTTCGCCTATCTCGTCGAGATAGACCGTGCCGCCATCCGCCGTCTCGAGCAGGCCGCGCTTTTGCTGCCGCGCGTCGGTGAAGGCGCCCCGCTCGTAGCCGAATAACTCGCTCTCAAGGAGTTGTTCGGGCAGCGCGGACGCCGTGATGTTCAAGAAGGGCCTGGCCGCGCGCGCGCTGTTGTAGTGAATCGCCTTGGCCGCCAGGTCCTTGCCGGTGCCCGTCTCGCCGGTGAGTAGCACCGTGGAGGCGGCACTCGATGCGATGCGCGCCAGCAGCGCCTTGACCTGCACCATCGCGGGCGACGCGCCAATCACCGCATCGAAGGCGTAGTCGCGCCCCTGACTGGTCCGCAGGCTTCGGACCTCGCGGCGCAGGCGGCTCGTCTCGAGCGCCTTGTCCACCGCCAGCGCGACCTCGTCCAGATTGAACGGTTTGTTGACGTAGTGGTACGCCCCCAGCCGCATGGCTTCCACGGCGTTCTCCACCGTTGAATAGGCGGTCATCAGGATGACGAGCGTTTCGGGAGACAGCTCCTTGATCCGGCGCAGCACCGTCAGCCCGTCGCCGTCCGGCAGCCGGAAATCCAGCAGGACCAGGTCGATGTCTGTCGACATCTGTTCGATGGCGCCGGCAGCCGTGGCCGCCTCACTGATGGTGTAACCCTCGTGCGTGAAACGCTCCCGCAGCGACCAGCGCACCAGATCTTCGTCGTCGACGATGAGAAGGTTGGCGGTAGTCATGACAGCGATCCCCTCTGGGAAATATTGCCCGGCACTGCGGAACATCACCCGCTCGAGCCGCCCGATCACTCCATTTTCCTCCACCTTAGCAACATCCGGGCCGAAAACCGTGATTTCCCCTGGGGGGCGTGCATGAGCCAGAATCGGCGAGATGCTACCACATCGAGCAATCATTGCGGCGGTTGATTTTTCCGATACGTCCCGAACGGCGCTGGTGCTTGCCGCCCGGTTCGCGCGGCACTGCGGCGCCGCGCTGCACGTGCTGCATGCGGAGGACCCGCTCCTTAGCGCCACCGCCCGTCACGCCGGGATCGATCTGGCGCGGGAAACGGGCGAGGAGCTGCAGCGGTTCATCACCTCCGCGTGGCCTGCGGCGGAATGCTCGCCTCAGCGCCACGTCGTCACGGGCGCCGCCGTAGACGTCATCCTCGACACCGCGCACCGGGTCGAGGCCCGGATGGTGGTCGTCGGGATCCGAGGCATGTCAGGAGCGGAGCGGCTCGTCTTCGGATCCACGACGGGAGGGCTGCTGCGCCGGGCGGACGTGTCAGTGCTCGTGGCGCCCGCCGGATGGAAGCCTCCGCGTCCAGATGCGGTGGATCTGTCCGGCACAGGGCCAATCGTCGCGGGCGTCGATTTATCGGGTCCTTCCGTCGCCGGCGCGGAAGCCGCGTGCACACTGGCCTCGACCCTTGGCACCTCCGTTGAGATCGTCCATGTCGTTCCGAATCTCGCGGTTCTGAGCCGTTGGCGTGCACATGCGGAGATCGCCGTGCGCGATCGCGTCGCCGCCGCCCGGCGGGAGCTGGAGCTCGCGCAGCGCAGCCTCGCGTGTTCGGTTCCGGTCGAGACGCGCGTTGAAGTAGGCGCCGTGCCAAGTCGACTGGCAGAAGCCGCGGGCCCGGCCCGCGATCGAGCGCCCATTCTGGTGCTCGGCAGGAAGGCACCCGGCTCGAAAGGCGCCCCGCCTGGCACCACCGCCTATCGGGTGCTGACGCTGGCGAACGTTCCGGTTCTGATGTACGTCAGCCACTAAGTACTGCGTTTCATAATTACGGTGACGTATTTTCATGCTCATGCGGCCGGCCGCGTGGATGGGCGTGGTGTGATCGGGATTTGCAGAAGGCACTTCCCGGCAAATCCGCACGCCATGGCATATCTCCCCAAGGAACACGGCGCGTACGGCCAGCTTGCGCTGCCGCTTGCGACGGCGCTGGCGGTTTCCGGCGTCAACCTCCCTGCGGGGCTCATCGCCGTCGTCGTTGTCGCGTGCTTCTTCGCTCACGAGCCGCTCCTCGTGCTGCTGGGCCAGCGAGGACCCCTGGTCCGGCGCGACCACTCGAGGCGCGCGGGTGCATGGCTCTCGACACTTACCGTGATCGCCGCTGGCGCCGGTGGGCTGGCGTTGGCCACGCTGCCGGCCTCGGCGCGGTGGCCGCTGCTGGTACCGCTGATCCCCGCGATTCCTGTGGCGGTCGCGGTCGTTGCTGGCAGGGAGAAGAGCTGGCCGGCGGAAACCGGTGTCAGCCTTGTCCTCTCGGGCGCGGCGTTTCCCATCGCGACTGCCGGCGGCGCGACCGTACCGGCCGCGGCGACGGTCGCGATTGCCTTTGCCGTGCTGTTCGTCCTGGCAACGCTTGCGGTGCGCGTGGTGATCCTGAAGGTTCGTGCCGGCGGCGATCCAGCCGCAGTGGCGTCCATGCGTCGCGCCATTCTCGTTGTGGCCTGTGGTGTCCCGATAGCACTCGCCGTGGCTTGCCTCGAGCGGCTGCTCCCGTGGACGGCTGTGGCCGCCAGCGCACCCGGGGTCGTCGTGGCCGTCGGCCTTGCCACCTGGCCCCCGCCTGCGTCGCGACTGCGCGCGCTGGGATGGGCGTTGGTGACGACATCTGTCGTGACCGCCGGCGTGCTGGTCGCCGGACTGCGACTTCTGAAGACGCCATGACAGGTTCGGACCTCGGAGGGCCCAGGGCGCACGGACCCCGGGCGTTACGACACGCTCGGCGCGAAGAGAATCCCGACGATCGCCGCCAGGGCGAGCGAGAGCGCCCATCCCACGGCGCAGACGGCGACGGCACGGCCAGTGCTCCTGTAGTCGAGGGCCTGGCGAACAGCGACGACCATGGCGACGAGCATCCAGACCGAGGCGATGGCGTAAATCGGAAAGCCCAGAAACGGAACCACACCGAGCGCGCGCAGTAGACCCGGGGCAGAGGCAAAGGCGAGGGTCCGCAACAATTCGCCGATATCCGCCCGCGTCTGCGGCTCCGGCAGGAGTCGCGTGCCAATCAGGTAGGTCAGCGTGGCCCATGCCGTCCAGCCGACCAGGGCAGCGATCGCTCCGGCGACGAGATTCTGTACCGCGCCGAAACCAAGCAACCCGACCCCGCCTGCGACACCGGCCAACAGGACGAGCGCAACGGCCTGGCGTATTGCCTGGCCATCGGCCTCCACTTCTTCGTAGACCTGCGCGTCCAGGAGGGCTGCGCCCAACACGCGGTGCGCGAACGTCGTCATGACCGGCCCCTCATCGCACCCAGTCCAATTGCCGCGTTTCCGTGAGGTTCACGTCGCCAGGGCGTCTTCCGTCTGCGGTGCCATTCCGTAGCACCACCGGGCTGGTCATCCCCTGCGGAGCGTGAGTACCGGACAGGCCGCCTGGCGCACGACGTGCTGCGACGTCGATCCAAAAAACAGCAGGTCCGCGGCGCCGCGACCGTGAATTCCGATGACGATGAGGTCGCTCTGCTGCTCCGCCGCGACACGCAGAATCTCGCGATACGGCGTGCCGTGTACCAGCACG
Source organism: Acidobacteriota bacterium (assembly GCA_016190945.1). Classification (GTDB taxonomy): domain Bacteria; phylum Acidobacteriota; class Vicinamibacteria; order Vicinamibacterales; family UBA2999; genus JACPPO01. The sequence goes on from JACPPO010000132.1 coordinate 10,725, forward strand.
GTCTCCACGGCGCAGTACGCGCGAACGCTCTCGGGGACAGCTGCCTTCAGGCGCTCGCGGCGGTCCTGCTCGACCTCTGCGATGAACTCCGTGACGTTTTGCGGCCAAACCTGGACGGCCTCTTTCGTGCCGGACGGCAACTCCGGAAGCAGTTCAATCACGTGCAGCACCGTCAGCCGCGCGTCGGCTTCCTGCGCCAGCGACATCGCGTAATTGAGCGCGTTGATCGAGCAGTCGGAGAAATCAATGGCGCACAGGATGTCCTTGAAGAGCACGGGCGGCGCGGGGACCGCGTCCCTGGCGTGCCGGGGCACGGACAGCACCGGGCACGCGGCCTTGCGCAGCACCCTTTCGGTGACCGACCCGAGCACGAGGCGCTCGAATCCCGAGCGACCGTGGGTGCCCATGACGATCAGATCGCTGGGCATGGCCCGCGCGCGGGCCAGGATCTCGGCGGCGGCAGTGCCCTCGCACGCCTCACACTGGACGGGCAGGTCGGGGCCCGCTTCGTCCTCGGCGAAACGCTTCATCGACGCGAGCAGCGCTTCCCGGTCGCTGGGTGTCAGGACAACCGATGGGTGCATCGGGGTGCCAGGCGCGTAGGCGGCGACGGGCACGGCGGAAAAGACGTGCAGCAAGGTGATGGTCGCGTCATACCATCTGGCCATGGCCACCGCGTGGTCGAATGCACGGCGCGAATAGTCGGAGAAATCGATCGGGCAGAGGATTCGTACGATCTCGATCATGGCCCGTGCCTTTCGCTGCGCGGTGCGGGGATTTCGCTGGGCTGGTCCACCGCACTTGGTTCGGCCCTATCTCATGTCTGGCACAAACCGGGCCAACCCGCCCATGCGGTTCCGCAGACTACGGCTGAATAGTACGACAGCGGCCGACCCGCGAAGCTCCGAGGGTCTTGACCGCCTCGCGGTGCGAGTTAATATACGCGCGGATGCGGACAATCCCGCATCCAGGGGCGCGGACGTGTCGCGGTCGACGATGGTCCGCTCTACGACTCGGGCCAGCCATAAAGGCGACCAACGACCATGATGGATACGCCCACCCCGAGGATCCGCCGCGGGGTGGGCGCTTGTGGGGCGGACCTCGTGGGGCATGCCTCACGACGTCTGGATGCACGTATACGACACCGGCGGCGGCATCCTCACCAAAGGAGACACAGAGGGGTTCGTCATGACCTGCGACCGGACGTGCGGTTAGGTGTTCAGGCAGCGTAAGGCGAGCGTGAATAGAACGCCACACACTCAGCCTCCCGGCCGGCCACGACGCGCTGGCCGCGCAGCGACCCGTGCGTCGCGGTGATCACCGTGTGCAGGCGTTCGCCGCTCCCGTCGTCGTGATATAACACGACCCAATCCCTCGTCTTCCCGGCACTATGCGCCCGCGCCGTGTTCGAGTAGAGAACCGTGTAATGTCGAGTGCCGCGTCCGGTGTGAAGAATCGGCAGCCACGCCTCGCCCGTCGGATTGAAGCGGCGCGGAGCGATCAACTGAAGCTGGCCGGCGGACACCTTCTCCCGGTATTCACGGTCCACGTCCAGCAGCTCGGATACTGGCGGCGATCCGGCGAGGCTTGCCGCCCCTACGCCAGGGGTCCCTGTCGCGCACGCTTGCGCGAGCGGAGGGAGTCGCACCCGGCCAAGCCGATGCGCCAGCGAGTCCCGGATGCCGACAAGCCGCTTCTCCCCGAAGCCGGCGATGGTGTCCAACCGGCCGTCATGGGCGGCGGCTTCGAGGTCGGCCAGCGTCTCCAGTCCAAGCTCGTCATGAAGGCGTTCCGCGAGTACTCCACCGATTCCTGGCACCGACGCCAGCAACGACACCGGATCAGACTCTCCGCGCAGGCGATCGAGCATGGGCAGCCGCCCGTGCACCAGCAGCTCGCGAATCGCGCGAGCGATGGTATCGCCAACTCCCCTGAGTTCTTTGAGTCCGGCGACGCCCTTCTGTCGGAAGAGGTCGTCAACTGGCTCCGCGCTGCCGCGCACGGTCAGCGCCGCCCGGCGATAGGCGTTCACGCGATAGGGGTCGGCGCCCTGGTCGCGAAGGAGTCTGGCGGCCTCCTCCAATCGTCCGGCCACATGCTGGTTGACACGGTGCGCCATTGTGGATGCGCCAGCGGCGCGCAGGGGAGCCGCCGGGTCTGCCTCCGCTCGTTGACCAAGCAAGTTTCGCGCCCCCGGCCCCCCGAAAGAATTGCATTCACCGTGGAGGTTTCCGCGATGTCACGCGACCAATACAATACCCAGGGAGGCTGCAACTTCGCCGGCCAGCACGCGACGCGGAGAGGCATCCGGTTTGCACCGGCACCGCTCCGAACGGGTTTGCCCAACCATGTCCAACGAGACCTGGCGGAATCTTCGCGCGTCGCCAACCGGCGCGAAGCCGGGAAAGTGTGGACGGCGCGGCTTCGGGCGCACGCACACATCGAGCCAGGGCATCTCCGGCATCTCTGGAGCGAGCGGCCATGAGCGGCCATGACGTGCCGTTGACCCTCTCGCGCTCCGAGGCCGTTGTTACGATCCTGGTTGGATGCACGGCGGTGGATGGCGTCCTGCGAGCCGAAGAGGCCGGCCGGCTCAACGACGTACTGTCCTCTACGCGATGGGTGTTCGGAACCGGCGTTGAGGCGGCGGGCGTGACGAAACGCGCCCTCCGTCTGATTACCGAGCACGGTCTGCCAGCGGTGCTGAGGGCATGTGTGAAGGCCATCCCTTCGGACTTGCACGCGACGACATTTGCCCTCGCGACTGACCTCATCCTGGCGGACGGCCGACTTGGCGATCGCGAAAATGCCTTCATCGACAGACTGCAGAGCACGCTCCAGATCGATGGCGACCTCGCCCGCAAGATTGTCGACGTGCTGCTCATCAAGAACCGCGCGAGCGGACGTCCCGACCCGTGAGGGCCTCCCGGCTCGTGCATTCGATTACGGACGCAAGGAAACGCGCACGCCGCTGACGTCGGTCACTCGTTGGTATCGCAAGGGACGTCCTGATGCCTCGCAGCCTCGAAGACAACGTCGACGCCTATTTCGACCGGGCGGCGGCGTTCAGCAGCCATCCGAGAGGCTTACTGGACCAGATCCGCGCATGCAACGGGGTCTATTCGTTCCAGTTTCCCGTTCGTCACCCCGACGGCCGGATCGAGGTGGTGCGGGCGTGGCGCGCCGAGCATAGCCATCACAAGCTGCCGGCGAAGGGTGGCATCCGCTACAGTGCCGCGGTTGACGAGTCCGAAGTGAAGGCGCTGGCCGCCCTCATGACATACAAGTGCGCGGTCGTGGACGTGCCGTTCGGGGGCGCAAAGGGGGCGGTGCGGGTCGACCCGCGCGAGTGCGGTGCGGAGCAACTCGAGCGGATCACCCGCCGCTATGTCCACGAGCTCGTCAGGAAAAACCTGATCGGTCCTGGCGTAGACGTACCGGCGCCCGACGCCGGCACCGGCGAACGAGAGATGGCGTGGGTTGTTGACACCTACATGGCGCTCAACCCCGGGCAACTCGATGGGATGGCATGCGTAACCGGCAAGCCCGTCACGGAAGGCGGCATTCGCGGCCGAAAGGAGGCGACAGGCCGCGGCCTCGTCTACGCGCTTGGTGAGGTGTGCGCGCAAGCCGGCGACATGGCGGCGCTCGGACTCTCGGCAGGACTCGACGGTAAGCGTGTCGTCGTGCAAGGCATCGGCAACGTCGGCTACCACGCGGCGAGATTCTGCCGCGAGCGTGGTGCGCGCGTCGTGGCCATTGCCGTGCGTGAAGGTGCGATTCTGGATCCGAAGGGTCTCGACGAAGACGCCGTCGTGGAACACCGGACGCGCACCCGATCCATTCTTGACTTTCCCGGGGCGACTTCGATTCCGCGGAGCGCCGACGCGCTGGAGCTCGACTGCGACGTGCTGATACCCGCAGCCCTCGAAAATCAACTGACCGGCGATAACGCGCCACGAATCAAGGCCAGGATCGTGGTCGAAGGCGCCAACGGGCCAACGACGCCGGAAGCCGACGAGATCTTCTGGAGGAAGGGCACCCTGGTCGTCCCGGACATCTACGCCAACGCGGGAGGTGTGGTCGTGTCCTATTTCGAGTGGCTCAAGAACCTCTCCCACGTCGGCTTCGGGCGGCTTGAGCGGCGCCACCAGGCCGCCTCGGACCTGCGCCTGCTCCACGCCATCGAGCAGGCGACCGGGAAACCCTTTACCGCCGCGGTACGAGCGGTGCTCGTACGCCCGCCGGACGAGCTGGGCATCGTCAATTCCGGCCTGGAGGAAACGATGGTCACGGCCTACCAGGAGATTCGCGAAACGCGCCAACGTCAGCCCGCCGTCCAGGATCTGCGGACCGCGGCCTTCTTGAACGCCATCAACAAGGTGGCGCGGGCCTATCTTGAGCTGGGCATCTTCCCCTGAGCGAGGTGGAGTTGGCACTCGTCGGCGTTCTACCGGGCCGCTCGCGCCAAATCGCCACGTTCTGGACGGTGATCCGGCGGACGCGGATACGCGGCGTGCCGCCGGCGGTGTCCGGCGTCAGCTCGATGTGCTCGTCCGACGGGTTGCGAGACCGGAGGTGTGCCCGTCGACGCTGACGCCTGCGAGACGCGGGACTATTCGCGCCGTGGGACCCGGAAGGGCCGCGGCGCTCGCTCGTCCGCTCGGCGTTACGATGTCGGGAGCCATGAAATTGCACACGTTCTTGTTCGACCGGCTCTGGAACGAGGGTGTTCGCCAGGTTTTCGGAATCCCGGGCGACTTCGTGCTGAATCTTTACGAAGCATTAGAGGCCGATGGACGGTTCCAGCTGATCAGGCTGAGCCACGAGCCGGCAGTCGGTTTTGCGGCCGACGGCGCCGCCCGGATCACGGCCGGCCTCGGCGTGTGCTGCGTGACGTACGGAGCGGGTGGCCTGAACATGATCAACCCGGTCGCCTGCGCCTACGCGGAAGAGTCGCCGCTCGTGATTCTTTCCGGTGGTCCCGGGCAGCTCGAGAAGCGGGCCGAGGTTCGCGTCCACCACGAAGTGAAATCGTTCGAGTCCCAACTGAAAGTGTACCGGGAGGTCACCGAGTTCGCGGCGATTCTCGACGACCCGCGGACGGTCGCAGCGCAAATCCGGAAGGCCATCGAGGTCGCGCTCAAGGTCAAGCGTCCGGTGTACCTCGAGATTCCGCGGGACATGGTGTTTGCCGACATCGTGGTGCCATCGCTCGTCGAGCACCTCGAACTCAAGGTCGACCACGCCGCCGTCGATGAAGCCGTGCAGGAAATCGTCGCGCGCCTGGCGGAGGCAGAGCGTCCGGTGCTCATCGTCGGCGTGGAAGTGCACCGCTTCCAGTTGCGCGAGCAGGTGATTCGTCTCGCCGAGCGGCTGAACATTCCGGTGGCGTCATCCTTTCTCGGGCGCGGGGTGTTTCCGACCCGGCATCCGCGGTTCATCGGCACCTACCTGGGCGTGGTGTCGCCGCCGCCGCTTCGCGAGAAGGTTGAGCAGTCCGACTGCATCCTGCTGCTCGGTGAGCTGATCAGCGATACCGGGCTCGGAGTCTCGGCTACCCACCTCGGCGACGCGAACCTGCTCATCGCCGTCGCGCGGGACGTGTACATCCGGCATCACCGGTATCAGGACACGCCGCTCAATCATCTCGTGGCGCGATTGCTCGCGTCGCCGAACCTTCCGTCGAAACCGGGCGGACCCCAAGTGGCCGCGAGCCAGTTGTCTCCGGAGCTGCTCGATCCGATGACTGACGACGAGCCGATCAAGGTTCGTCATCTGCTTGGCGTGCTCAACGAGTTTCTCGCCGATCATCGGGATCTGCCGATCGTGTCCGACACCGGCGACTGTCTGTTTGCGAGCGTTGACACTTGCGCCGACGAGTTCATCGCGCCGGCTTATTACGCGACGATGGGATTTGCCATTCCCGCGGCGCTCGGCGTGCAGATCGCCAGCGGACGCCGGCCGCTGGTTCTGGTGGGCGATGGTGCGTTTCAGATGACCGGCGCCGAAATCTCGCACGCGCCCGAGTACCATTGCAACCCGATCGTCGTGCTGTTCAACAATGCGCGCTGGGAGATGCTGCAGGCGTTTTTTCCCGATGCGGCCTACAACGACACCGTGGCATGGCCGTTCGCGAAGCTTGCGGAACTCTGGGGCGGACGGGGATTCAACGTGCGGACGCCGCGTCAGTTGCGCGACGCGCTGGCCGCAGCGTCGCGCGAGGACCGTTTCACGCTGATCGACGTGACACTGCAGCCGGGAGACGTGTCGCCGATTCTGCGGGGCTTCGTCAGCGCGTTCAAGCAGCAGGTCTACTCATCATAGGGTCGGCGGCCGGCTTGTCCTTCCACACGAATGCTTCACGGAGCGGCGCGACGCGCCAACCACGAAGACGCCACAGAAACGCGGTCCCTGCGGTCGGCATAGGCCTTGCCAAGTGGCGTAGCGTGCTTGCGCGCATCAGCAAGGCATGCCATGAAGTCCGTTCTCACGGTGCTGTTGTGCGGGAGTTTTGCCGTGGTCGCAACCAGTTATGCCCCGCGCTGAACGCGTGGGCACCGCTCATTTGCGCTCTGGACGGCGATGGGAGTATTGTGGCGTGGTTCGTTGGCACTGAGGCCCACGAGGTTTGCCGCGACGCTCGGCGCAAGAAGGCCGCGTAAGCGGGGAAGTCGATCGAAGTAAACCCAGTTGTAGGAGGTGCCTTGACCATGACCTGTAAACGCCTGACGGTGCTGGTGGCAGTCGTGATGCTCGGCACGGCAAGCCTGTCCGCGCAGTCTATTCCCAAGCCTCTCAAGACGAGACTCGTGGTGGGCGATCCGGTTTGGCGTGAATTGCCCGTTCGGTCGGACATTCAGAAGGATTACGAAAGAGTCTGGCAGACCGCGCTCAACACCATCCTCGAGCACAACTACGACATCGCGACCATGGAGAAGGCGTCGGGCTATCTGAGAACCACCTGGAACGAGAGCGTGGTGGTGCTGAAGGACAACTGGTACTATAAATTGCAGATCAGTGTGAAGTTGGTGACGTCGCCCACCGATTCAACCACAGTCGAGAAAATCCGCTTGCAGGTGACGGGTGACGTCACGAACCTGGACTCGAAGACCGGCGGTTTGAAAGCCTATTTTCGGGGCTACGATCAAGTCGTCCTACAGAACCTGATGCAGGATCTCCAGGCCAAGCTCGGGGCAGTTTAGCGACACCCCGACCGCCCGCGGCCGGGTCTGTCACGTGGTGGAAGTAGTGTGAGCGCGTCATCCTCCGACATGGTGAGCGATTCACTTACGCCGCCTTTTCCACACGTTCTATTTCTTGCCAGCCGTCGATCTTCCTAGAGCCGGTTTCATAACCTCTCTACGGGTGGCCGCGGACGGGGCCGCCCCATTCGCGCCGCAGGCGCCATCCCCGTGACGCGTGCTTTTGGCGCCGAGCACGAATGGGGCTGTCCGCGGC
>JACPPO010000134.1 GCA_016190945.1 Acidobacteriota bacterium
AGCGTGTCGAGCTCGGCCGACACCGCGCGAACCGTGGCCGGATCGCGCAGATCAACCCCCGCCCGCGCGAGCAGGGTCATCGGATAGTCGCTTCCGCCGGCGCGCAGCAGTGACAGATAGCGGTGCACGCACTGCTCCCGCGCCTGCGGTTCCGCGGCGCGCACACCCTGCATGAGGCGTGCGGTCGATGCGAAACAGGTGGCGTATTGATACACGTAGTACGGCGTGCTGAAGAAATGCGGAATGCGCGCCCATGTGACGCGTGAGATGTCTTCCTCGTCGATGGCGTCTCCATAATACTCGCGCAGCAGGGTCCCATACATCGTGTTCAGGATGTCGGAGGTGACCGGTCGATCCTGCTCCACCAGGCGGTGCGCCTGGAGCTCGAAGTCGGCGAACAGGACCTGCGTATAGAATGTGCTCGCAATGCTGTCGATGGCGTGCTGCAGCAGCACGATCCGTTCCTCCCTCGAGCGCGCCCGCCCGAGCATCTGATCGAGAAACAACGCCTCGCTGAGGGTGGAAGGCACCTCAGCCACGAAGATGGTGTACCCGGCGTACACGAACGGCTGCGCCTGATGCGACAGCAGCGTGTGCATCGAGTGCCCCATCTCGTGCGCAAGGGTGAAGACGGCGTCGAGCGTCTCGTTGTAATTGAGCAACATGTAGGGATGCGCGCCGTAGACGGGCGCCGAATACGCGCCGCTTCGCTTGCCCGCGCTCTCGAAGACATCGATCCAGCCCTCGTCAAACGCTCGGCGGACGTGCCGCTGGTACTCACCGCCGAGCAGCGCCACCGAATCGACGATCCAGTCGCCAACCTCGTCGTACGGATACCGGACGTCGTGCTCCACGAGCGGCACGAACACGTCGAACAGGCGATATGTATCGAGCCGGAGCGCACGCCGGCGCAGGCGGTGGTAGCGCCGCAGTGGTTCGACACCCGCTTTGGTGGACGCGATCAGGGTCTCGACGACGGAGGTGGGGATGTTGTTGCCGTGCAGGGCGGCATCGAGCGTCGTCTCATAGCCGCGCGCCCGAGCGTGAAACCAGTCGCGCTGCAGCACGCCGTTGTAAAGCGCCGCATACGTGTTCCGGTTGTCCCCGTACGTTCGATGAAACGTCCGATAGGCCGCCGCCCGGTCGTCCTGACAGCGATTGGTCTCAAGCAACGCGCGATACTGTCCGTACGTCAGCGTCACACGCTCGCCGCTTACCAGCGCAATCGAGGGGAACGTCATGTCGGCTGTGGTCAGCGCGGCGTAGCTGTCGTGCGGGACGCTGTTGAAGCGCCCCGCAAACGCCATCAGGCGCTCGCCCTGTTGGTCGAGCACGTGCTCCTGCTCGTGAAAGAGGCTCTCAATCGCAAAACGGTACACAGCCAGGTCGGCGCTGCCATCGAGCCAGCGCTCGATGGTGTCTCGAGGAATCGCGAGCAGTTCGGGATTGAACCACGAGCTCGCCTGCTGCTGGCGCGCAAAGAGAATCTGGACCTGCTGGCGCCGTGCGTTGATGCCGTTGTCGCGCTGATCCTGGTCGTAGTGCAGCGACGCGAAATACCACACGCGATAGCCGAGCGCCCCCATCTCGTCCATGGCGCGAAACGCAGCGAGCAGACGATCGGGACCCGCGCCCAGCGTGCCCTGCAACCCCTTAAACGACTCGATGGCCACCTCCAGCCGGCGGTAGCTGCACGTCCAGTCCTCCCAGTCGCGACAGATTGCGGTCAGATCCCATCGGTAGCGGGCCGGAATCGCGTCGCGGGTGGGAAGCGCACCTACCCCTGGACGGAATGTCTGGCGCCTGGACACCAGGCGATCCGATCTGGTCACGAGCGCACCAGCTCGACCAGCGCGGCATAGCTTGCGGGGAGCGGGACGCTGTGACGCGGCCGCCCCAGCGCTTCCGCCAGTGCGGGCGGCAGCGCGACCTGCTCGCTGATGGCCGGTTCCACGACCTCGCGAAACTTGCCCGGATGCGCCGTCGCCAGAAACACGCCTGCCGCGCCCGGGTCGGCGGCGAGCGCCTGCTGCAACCCGAGCCACGCAATCGTGCCATGGGGATCGAGCAGGTATCCGAGCTCGCGATATACCGTGCCGATTTCCGCCACGACATGGGCGTCGTCGAACGCCGCGCCGGCGATGTCCCGCCGCATCCGCTCGAGATCATCGTCGTAGAGTGCGCGCACCCGCTCGAAATTGCTCGGCGCGCCAACGTCCATGGCATTGGCCACCGTGCGCCGCGACGGACGGGGCTCGTACACACCGGATCGGAGATAGGCCGGAACGACGTCGTTGACGTTGGTGGCGGCGACGAACCGGCGCACCGGCAGTCCGATGCGCCCGGCGATCAGGCCGGCGGTGAGGTTCCCGAAATTACCGCTCGGGACCGAGACGATCGGCCCCCCCTCGACACGTTCAAAGGGGCCCGCCAGCAGGAAGTAGTAAAACACTTGCGGGAGCAGGCGCCCGAGATTAATCGAGTTCGCCGGCGTCAGCCAGACGTGCTTGCGCAGGCCGTCGTCGGCAAACGCCTGCTTGACGAGCCGCTGGCAGTCATCAAATGTGCCGCGCACCGCCACCGCCGTGATGTTTCCGCCAAGCGACGCAATCTGTGCTTCCTGAACATCGGTGACCTGCCCCTCCGGGTAGAGCACCACGACTCGCGTGTCGGGTACGCCGTGGAACGCTTGGGCAACGGCGCTGCCGGTATCGCCGGATGTGGCAACAAGAATCGTCAGCGGCGTCCCGTCCGTGAAGTGGTGCAACAGACGGGCCTGCATGCGGGCGCCGACGTCCTTGAACGCGCACGTCGGCCCGTGAAACAGCTCCAGTGCCCACGTGCGCTCCGCCACCTGCACAAGCGGAATCGGGAAATCAAGTGCATCCCGCACGAGCGGCGCCAGCTCCCGCTCGGAGATCTCGCCCCGGAGCAGGTGCGCGCCGACGATCGTCCCTATCTCGACCAGATCGGCGGAACGTACCGCTTCCAGGCTGGAAGGCGGCAGGGCATCGAAGCACTCGGGGAAGTACAAGCCGCCGTCCGGCGCCGTCCCGGCGAACAGCGCGTCGACAAAGGACACCGGCGGCGAGGCGCGTCGGGTGCTGACCCACTTCATGGGACGACCTAGACCTGAGCCGGCTCCGGCCTGATCGGCACGGACCTCCCCTGATCGTTGACCGCGACCAGCACGACCTCGGCCTCGGTGACCTTGATCAGCTCCCCGTGGCCCGTGCCGCCGGCCGCCCCCGGGCCCGCGCCCCATCGCTCGGCCTCGACCGACACACGCACCGTGATCGAGGTGCGGCCGATGCGGAGCGTTTCCGTATAAAAGCTGACGACGTCGCCAAGAAAGACCGGCTCGTGGAACTCGACCTCGTGCATCGCTCTCGTCACGTACCGGTGCGCCGCCGTCTTGCACGCTTCCACGGCCGAAGCAAGGTCGATGTGCGAGAGGATGACGCCACCGAAGATCGTCCCGTGGGCATTGGTGTCCTTCGGCAGCAGCACCAGCTTGATGGCGGGAATCCGGTCCGGCATATGACTCCTCATTCTACCCGCCGCGTTTTTCTTTGTCCCGACGATCCGGAGGAGGGAAAAACGTTTATCATGATGCCGGCATGAGCACGATGACCAACGGGCGCTCCGCGCCGGCTGCGGCGAGCACCTCCTCCACCAGAGCGTGGAGCGTTCACGACGCCAGCGAGCTCTACGAAGTCGCGCGCTGGGGGCACGGGTACTTCTCCGTCAACGCCGCCGGTCACATGCAGGTCCATCCCACCAAGGACCCGGTCCAGTCCATCGACCTCAAGGAGCTGATCGATCGGCTTCAGTTGCGCGGCATCAGCCTGCCGGTGCTGGTCCGGTTCACCGACATCCTTCGCCACCGCCTCGGCGAGATTCACGCTGCCTTCCAGGCGGCCATCGCGCAGAACCAGTACCAGGGCGGATACAGCTGCGTCTATCCGATTAAAGTCAACCAGCAGCGGCAGGTCGTCGAGGAGGTCCTCAATTTCGGCCGGCCGTATGGTTTCGGCCTCGAGGCGGGCTCGAAGCCGGAGTTGCTCGCCGTGGTCGCGCTGGCCGACAATCACACGCCAATCATCTGTAACGGCTTCAAGGACGCCGAGTACATCGAAACGGCGATGCTGGCGCAGAAGATTGGCCGGAACATCGTCCCCGTGGTCGAGAAGTACACCGAGCTCGGCCTCATTCTGGAGGCCGCCGAGAAGATCGGCGTGCGCCCGCAAATCGGCGTGCGCGTCAAGCTGGCCGCGCGCGGCAGTGGACGCTGGCAGTCGTCGGGCGGCTTCCGCTCCAAGTTCGGCCTGACGGTCACCGAGATCGTGCGCGGCCTCGAGGAGTTGAAGGCTCGCGGGATGCAGGACTGCCTCAAGCTGCTCCACTTCCACCTCGGCAGCCAAATCACCAACATCCGCATCGTGAAGGGCGCGCTCAACGAGGCGGCCCGCGCGTACACGGAGCTGGCGAAGCTTGGCGCCGGGCTGCAGTACCTGGACGTCGGCGGCGGCCTTGGCGTGGATTACGACGGCTCCCAGACGAATTTTGAATCGAGCATGAACTACACGCTCGAGGAATACGCCAACGACGTCGTCTATCACATCCAGACCGTGTGCGACGAAGCGGGCATCGCGCATCCGACCATCGTGTCGGAGAGCGGACGGGCCGTGGTGGCGTACCACAGCGTGCTGGTGTTCAACGTCCTTGGCGTCTCGGGCTTCGGCGACGAGAAGGTGCCCACCGCCGCCAACCCGGAGTGGGAACAGCCGCTTATCGATCTGGTCGAGACCTACAACAACGTCACGGCACGCAATGCGCTCGAGGCGTTTCACGACGCCCAGCAGGCGCTCGACATGGCGCTGAGCCTCTTTTCGGGCGGCTACCTGCCGCTCGACCAGCGCAGCATGGCCGAAAATCTGTTCTGGGCCATCTGTACCAAGCTCCAGAAGATCGCCCAGACGCTGACCGAGGTGCCCGAAGACCTGCAGAATCTGGACGAGCAGCTCGCGGACACCTACTTCTGCAACTTTTCGCTGTTTCAATCGATTCCGGACAGCTGGGCCATCAAACAGCTCTTCCCCGTGATGCCGATTCATCGCCTGGGGGAAAAGCCGTCACAGCACGCCGTCCTCGGTGACATCACCTGCGATTCGGACGGCAAGCTCGATCGCTTTGTCGACCGCCGTGACGTCAAGAAGACGCTGCCGCTCCATACCGTCAACGGCGGGCCCTACTATCTCGGGGTATTCCTCGTCGGCGCCTATCAGGAGATCCTCGGGGACCTTCACAACTTGTTCGGCGACACCCACGCCGTGCACGTCAGCCTCGACCCGAACGGCGAGGCGCGCCTGGATACGCTCATTAAGGGCGACACCGTCCGCGAGGTGCTCGACTACGTCGAATTCGATGCCGAGATGCTGCTTGGGAAGTTACGGACCGACGTGGAGAGCGCCGTGCGCGCCGGCCGCGTCGATTACGAAGGCGCCGGCCGCCTGCTCCGCTTCTACGAAGACGGGCTGCACGGCTACACCTACCTCGAAGGCTAAGAATTTACGACGCGCGTTTGCGCTGGTCGTAAAAGCGGCGGCAGGCGCGCTGAAACCGTTCATGGAGCGGGCCGGCCACCTCAGCCGGCACGGGGCCGAGGCGCATCCACTGCGCCTGCGCACTACGGACCTCCTGCTCGGCGGCGCGCCAGCGTGACTCGTCGTTCTCTGCGCTTCGGCCCCCGGTGATTGTGTTGGCGGCCAGCCGCTCCCGCAACTGCTGCGCGAGACGTTCGGTCGGCGACAGACTTGCCGGCTGGCGTCCCGCCGCCGGCACGAACTCCTCAACCTTCGCGACCAGCTTCTCCATCCGCTTACGGTTCGTTTCGGGATCCAGGTCGGTGCCGCTGAATGCGCCGGGCCGGGCAGCCACCAGCCGGTCCACCGCCTGGTCGTAACGCGCGGCCAGCTCCTGCTGCAGCTGACGCGGCAGCTCCGGCGCCTGCTGCCAGCGCGCGCGGGCGTCCTGGACAGCGGCGTACAAGCCGTCAGATGCCTCGCGCGCGTCCGCCTCGGCTGTCGGGACGAGCGATTCCAAGTCTCGAATCACCGCTTCGCGCGGCGCGGCCTTTGCGACCAACTCCACCTGGTCGCGATGTTTGTATCGCTCGAAAAAGTGATCGCAAGCGGTACGGAAGCGCTGCCACACGGCCTCTGATTTCGATTTCCGGACGGGCCCGATGGTCTTCCATTCGGCCTGCAGCTGTCGCATCCGGCCGGCGGTCGCGTCCCACTCCGTCGAGTCGGCCATCGCCTCCGCCTGCGCGCACAAGGCCTCTTTCCCTTCCAGGTTCGCCGCCCAGGCTTCCTTGCGCCGCTTCAGGTCCTCCTGCCGGCGGGTGAAGAAGCGGTCGCAGGCGCCGCGGAATCGTTCCCAGGTCGCCTTTTCGCGTCCACGCGCCACGGGGCCGATCGTTTTCCACTCCGCCTGGAGCGCCTGGATCTCAATGGCGGTCCGTACCCAGTCGCTCGCACCGGAGAGCGCGTCCGCACGCTCGCAGAGCGCCTGCTTCTTCGCAAGATTGGCGGCGCGCTCCTCGTTCTGCGCCGAGAAATACGCGGCCGTGCGCGCGAACACCTCGTCCTGGGCCGCCTTGAACCGGCGCCACATAGCCTCGCCCTGAGCGCGGGGGGCAAGTGCCACCGGCTTCCAGCGGGACCGCAGCTCCCGCATGCGGCGGCCGGCGATCTCGAGGTCCGGCTCCGCCTTGAGCGCCTCCATCGCGCGGCATAACTCTTCCTGCACGTGGAGGTTTGCCCAACGCTGCCACTCGTCCGCATCGCGCAACTCCTGCACGCGCGGGGCCAGCGCGGAACGTGCCGCCTCGAGGCGCCACTGGATGTCTTGTCGGTCCTTCTTCGATGACAGCGGCGCACGATCGTCGAGCGCGGAACGGATATCACGCAACGCGCGATCACCCGCCTTGAGCGTGATCTGTTCCGTCGAGACAAGCGTTTCGACTTGGCGGCACAACTGGTGGAGCCGCCGAAGATTGTCCTGCTCCTGCCGCGCGCGGGCCTGCGTCTGCTGCTCCTCCCTCTCCTCAAGCAGGGCAACGGCCCGTTCGAGGCGTTCGGCCGCGACGGGGTTCGCCGACGCGTGTTCGCGAAGCACGTCGGCATCGCGCCGCAGCCCGCGCCAGCGGCGGATGATCTCGTCAGGCGCCTGGTCCGATCCGGCGAGCTGCTCCAGCTCGGCGGCCAGCGTTTCCAGGCGACCGGCGGCGGCTTCCGCGAGGATGCGCCGGCGCTCGCGGTCCTCGAACAGGCGGCACGCGTCCTGGAATCTGCGGGTGAGCGAGGCCGCGTATTCCGACGGCATCGGCGGCAGCCCGTCCCAGCGCACCTTCAACTCTGCGATGCGCTCGGCAGCGCCGGGCCCCGACAGGGCCAGGGTCTCCTCACAAATCGCGACGCGGTCCGCCTGCTCGCGCGCGACCGCGCGCGTGCGTTCCTCTTCCGCGGCGCGCTCATGCTCGCGCTCGGCGATCGCCTCCCGCACCGCTTCGGTTGCCGAATCGAACTGCCGCACGAGCACGGGGTCGATGTCGACGTCGGCTTGCAGCTCGGCCCAGCCGAGCCGGGTGGCTGCCAGCGCGCCGGCCGCGTCCTCCGGATCCGCGATCGCCACCAGGCCTTCGGCGCGGTGCAGCAGGTCCAGCGCGCGGTGGCGATCGTCTGGACCCATGCGCACGTCGGTTCCAGCGACGGCGGGCCGAGCGGCCTCCTCCATGAGGCGAAGCTTCGCGCGCGCTCGCCGGACGGCAACCTTGTTCCGGGCGCGCTGCGCGATGGCGGTGAGCGATTCGGCGTCGCCGATCCGTTCAAGGGCCGCCACGGCAGCATCTGTGTGTTCCGCTTTGAGTGCGACGTTGAGCACTTCGTCGGCAGCGCTCAGGCGCCCAAGCGCGCGCAGTCGAGTCGAGCTGTCCTGGGCGTGACGGCTGACGGCGGCGAGTGCCTTCTGGTCCTCAATGAGGTCGACAACCAACGCGCGAACCCCGGCGCTGGAGCTGTCGCGCGCCACGAGGACGATCTCCTTCGTCCTCCCGACCGCCATCAGCTGCCGCACCGCGGCAATCGCCCGCGCGGGGTCATCTGCCTCGGCGGCGATCCCCGCCAGGCCGCGCACCGCCTCGGTGCGCACCTCCTCATCCGGATCCGTCTTGGCGACTTCGCCGAGCACGGCTGCCTCATCGATACGGCTGACGGCGGCGCGCCGGACGCGCGCCGCGGCGTCTTCGCGCGCGAGCGCATGCAGCGCATCTGACTCGTCAGGGCCGAGTTCATAGACGGCGGCCACGCGCACCGCCGGGTCAACGTGCCGCCATCGCGGGTGAGGACGAAGCTTCTCGAGAATGCCCATCGCGTCTCTGCAGCGGTTCCGGCCGAGGCCGGAGCCACTTAGTCTACACTCGGGATCACCGCCCGATTCCCGGAATCGAAACACGTAAGTCGTTGCATGTCACGTCGCACCCTGGCCCGCAGGCGTTCTCGCGCCGCCTAGCCGACTGTTCTGGTTCCGGAACGTTCGGGCGCGCCCTCCGCATCACCACCACGGTCACCGGCGCCCCCAACGATGGCATCCGCGACATCGAGTCTGACCTTGGGCGATATGCGCAGGGTGGTGAGGCGCGATCTCGCAGAAAACGCCGCACGAAATCTTGGACCGCTGCGAACGGTCGGCCGTGGATCCCAGGCCGCTATTCTACGCCAGCACATGCCAGTCAAGGTCGACAGCGCTGCAACGCAGGATGGGTACCAGCTCTATTGATACGTTGATGCGCTGAACGGCTTGCGCGGTTCTTTGAAGGCGACGGAGGGAGACCCAGTCCACCGGCCGCGGCGGAGGCGGTTAGTTGGCGCACGGAATCGGTTGAAGAACCGCTCCATAGGGACGGCCCGGTCGGGAAGGACTACCTTACAAATAGCATCTCGAGCGCCGCCGGCGGGATGTAGCGGTTCGCCATTAGGACCATCAGGTTGCCTTCGACTTCGTCAACAGCTTGCTCACGGCCTTGTTCAGTGACGCCCACGCCGAGCGTGCCTCCTGCTCGGTCGACTTGGCGGAGCCCTTCTCGACTTGCTCGAAGATGGGAATTCGGACAATCTGTTGACCGCTATGAATCAATACATGTAGATTTATAGATACGATGAAGCGCGCTTCCGGCCTTTTTCGACTCCTCGCCGACGGCACCCGGCTGCGCCTTCTCCGCGTTCTCGCGCAGGGCCGTTTCAACGTCAGCGAGCTGACGGGCATTCTCGGGGTGGCGCAGTCCGGAGTCTCCCGACACCTGCGACTCCTGAAGGATGCCGACCTAGTGACCGAGGAGCGCGAGTCAGGCTACGTCTATTACCGTCTGGCGGACGAGGGGCGGGCCAACGGACAGGGCCCGCTCTGGGCGCTGCTCGACGCGCAGTTTGCCGCATCGGCTGGCGACCGCGCCGTTCAGGAGGACGAAGCCAGGCTGCAGGAGGTGCTGCGTCACCGCAAGGAGAATTTCGAGGCGCACGGGGATGTCCGGCAGCTCGTCCCCGGCCGCAGCTGGGCCGCCTGGGCGCGGGCGCTCGGCCATCTCCTTCCGCCTCTGGACGTCGCGGACATCGGGTGCGGGGACGGCTACCTGACGCTGGAGATGGCTCGCTGGGCCCGGATGGTCTTCGGCATCGACCGGTCCGAACAGGTGTTGGAGCGCGCCAAGGCGCTCGGCGCTCGACGTCGCGCCACCAACGTGGAGTGGAAGAAGGGCGACCTGGCGCGCCTCCCGCTGCGTGACGCGTCGGTGGACGTGGCGCTCCTGTCACAGGCATTGCACCACGCCGTCGATCCGGAAGAGGCGCTGGCCGAGGCGGTCAGGATTCTGCGGCCTGGAGGCCGCCTGCTCGTTCTTGATCTGCGCGAACACGAGCAGCACTGGGTGCGCGCCCGGTTCGGGGACGCGCGGCTGGGCTTCGCGGACGCCGAACTCGAGCGGCTGCTGCAGGGCGCCGGCCTACGCGAGGTACGCGTTCAGGTCGGCGCCAGGCAAACGGGCGACCCGTTTGTCGTACTGATTGCGTCAGGCGTGAACTCCCAATCCCCAACATCGATATCCACCGCCAAGCCTAAAGCCCAAGGCCTGGAGACCGCATGACCTCCACTGACCGGCTCCACGCCCTGCTCGCCACGCGCATCCTGCTCCTCGACGGCGCCATGGGCACCATGATCCAGCGCCACACGCTGGGAGAAGCGGACTTTCGCGGCGGTCGGTTCCGCGGCCACTCGCACGATCTCAAAGGCAACGGTGACGTGCTCGCGCTCACGCGGCCGGACGTGATCGGCGGCATCCACCGGGAGTACCTCGCCGCCGGCGCGGACATCATCGAAACCAATACCTTCAGCAGCACCGCGATTGCGCAAGCCGACTACGGGCTCGAGGCGCTGACCTACGATCTCAACGTCGAAGGGGCCCGCCTGGCGAAAGCGGCGGCGGACGAATGGTCCGCGCGGACCCCGGACCGCCCGCGCTTTGTCGCGGGCGCGATGGGACCCACCAACCGCACGCTGTCAATCTCGCCGGATGTCAACGATCCGGCCGCCAGGGCTGTGACGTTCGACCAGGTACGCGACGGGTACCGCGACCAGGTGCGCGGCCTCATCGACGGCGGCGCCGATCTTCTTCTGATCGAGACCATCTTCGACACGTTGAACGCCAAGGCGGCGATCGCCGCCGTGCTCGAAATCTTTGAAGAGCGCGGCGTCGAGCTGCCGCTGATGATCTCCGCGACGATCACCGACAGGAGCGGCCGGACGCTTTCGGGGCAAATGCTCGACGCGTTCTACGTGTCGGTCCGGCACGCCAGGCCGTTCAGCGTCGGCTTGAACTGCGCGCTCGGCGCCGAACAGATGCGGCCGTACCTCGCCGAGCTCGCGCGCATTGCCGAATGCTATGTGACCTGTTATCCGAACGCCGGCCTGCCGAACGCGTTTGGCGAGTACGACGAGCTGCCGCCGGACACGGCCCGGCTCCTGCGCGATTTCGCCGAGTCGGGCTTCGTCAATATCCTCGGGGGCTGCTGCGGCACCACGCCCGACCACATCCGGGCCGTTGCCGCGGCTATCGACGGACTTGCGCCACGACCGCTGCCAAGTCCCCAGTCCCAAACCCCGAGTTCCAACGCCTTCACCCAGTTCGCCGGCCTCGAAACGCTGACCCTTCGCCCCGACAGCAACTTCATCACGATCGGCGAGCGGACCAACGTCGCCGGCTCCAGGCGATTCTCGCGGCTTATTACCTCCGGCCAGTTCGCCGAGGCTGTCGACGTCGCGCTTGATCAGGTGCGTGGCGGCGCCAACATCCTGGACGTCAACATGGACGAAGGGATGCTCGATTCGGAAGCGGCGATGACCACGTTCCTGAACGTGATCGCGACGGAGCCGGAAATCGCCAGGCTGCCGATCATGATCGACAGCTCGAAATGGTCCGTGCTCGAAGCGGGCCTCAAATGCGTCCAAGGCAAGGCCATCGTCAATTCCATCAGCCTCAAGGAGGGCCAAGAGGACTTCCTGCACAAGGCCCGCCTGGTGCGCCGGTACGGCGCAGCCGTTGTCGTGATGGCGTTCGACGAGCGGGGCCAGGCCGATACGGTTGCACGGAAGGTCGAGATCTGCCAGCGTGCCTATCGACTCCTGCTCGACAAGGCGGGGTTCGATCCGCTCGACGTGATCTTCGACCCGAATATCCTGGCGATCGCCACCGGCCTCGAGGAACACGACGACTACGGCATCAACTTCATCGAGGCGACCCGGATCATCAAGGCCACGTGCCCCGGCGTCAAGATCAGCGGCGGCGTCAGCAATCTGTCATTCTCGTTCCGCGGCAACGACGCGGTCCGGGAAGCGATTCATTCCGCCTTCCTCTTCCACGCCATCAAAGCCGGCCTCGACATGGGGATCGTCAACGCCGGCCAGCTGGCGGTGTACGAAGACATTCCCCGCGAGTTGCTGCAGCACGTCGAGGACGTCATCTTCAACCGGAGACCGGACGCGACGGAGCGCCTCGTCCAGTTCGCCCAGACCGTCAAGGGTGCCGCCACGCGGCAGGAGCGCGATCTTACCTGGCGCGCGGCCACCGTCGAACAGCGGCTGGCGTACGCGCTCGTCCACGGCGTCGTGGACTTTATCGAGCAGGACGTCGAGGAGGCGCGCCTCGCGCGGGCGCGCCCGCTCGACGTAATCGAAGGGCCGCTGATGGATGGCATGAAGATCGTCGGCGACCTGTTCGGCGCGGGCAAGATGTTCCTGCCGCAGGTGGTCAAGAGCGCCCGCGCCATGAAGAAGGCCGTCGCGTACTTGCTCCCCTACATGGAGGAGGAGAAGCGGAAGGCCGGCACCACCAGCCGGTCGCCGGGCAAGATCGTCATGGCCACGGTGAAGGGGGACGTCCATGACATCGGCAAGAACATCGTGGGTGTCGTCCTCGGCTGCAACAACTACGAGGTCGTCGATCTCGGCGTCATGGTACCGGCCGACCGTATCCTGCAGACCGCAGTCGACGAGAAGGCGGACCTCATCGGCCTGAGCGGCCTCATTACGCCGTCGCTCGACGAGATGGTGTTGGTCGCGCGCGAGATGGAACGCCGCGGCTTCACCATCCCGCTGCTCATCGGCGGCGCGACGACAAGCCGCCAGCACACGGCGGTGAAGATCGCCCGGGAATTCAGTCAGCCGGTCGTGCACGTGCTCGATGCCTCGCGCGCCGTTGACGTCGTCTCCAGCCTGCTGGGCTCCACGCTCAAGCCTGACTTCGACGCCGCCAACCGCGCCGAGCAGGATCGCATCCGCCGGCAGCACGCCGAACTCAAGCGGCGGCCGCTGCGCTCCTGGCCCGCGGCGCAGGCGAATCGGGCACGGTTCGAATGGCGTGACGAGACCGTTGCGACCCCTCGCTTCACCGGTGCCCACGTCCTGGACGACGTGCGGTTGGAGGACCTGGTTCCCTGCATCGACTGGACGTTCTTCTTCGCGGCGTGGGAGCTGAAGGGACGCTTCCCGGGGATTCTCGAGCACCCCCAGCACGGCGCCGCCGCGCGCGAACTGTTCGGCCACGCCCGCGCGCTCCTCGATCGAATCGTTCGCGACCGCCTGCTGGCGCCCCGCGGCGTCTACGGCTTCTGGCCGGCGAATACGGAGGGGGAGGATATCGTCGTGTACGACCCGGGCCATGGGGGGGCGGACCTTAAGGTCCGCCCCTACAAGACCGGGACCGAAATCCTGCGTTTCAACATGCTGCGGCAGCAGGAAGAAATCCCCGACGGCAAGCCCAACCTGTCGCTGGCCGACTTCACCGCGCCCCGCGAGAGTGGTGTCGGCGATTTCCTCGGCGCATTTGCCGTCACCGCCGGCGACGGCGTCGCCGAGCTCGTGGCTGAATTCGAGCGCGACCATGACGATTACCACGCCATCATGGTGAAAGCGCTGGCGGATCGCCTGGCGGAAGCCTTCGCCGAGTACCTGCATGCCCGCGCGCGCCGCGACTGGGAATACGGGTCGGCCGAACAGCTGACGAGCGCCGATCTCATCGCCGAACGCTATCGCGGCATCCGCCCCGCGTTCGGCTACCCGGCGTGTCCGGACCACAGCGAGAAGGAGAAGTTATTCGATTTGCTGAAGGCGGGACGCGCCGGCATCACGCTGACTGACAGCTTTGCGATGGTGCCGGCCGCGTCGGTCAGCGGCCTCTACTTCGCGCACCCGGACGCGCGATATTTTGCGGTCGGCCGGGTCGGGCGCGACCAGATCGAGGACTACGCCGCCCGAAAGGGGCTGAGCGTCGCCGAGGTCGAGCGCTGGCTGGCGCCAAATCTGTCGTACGAAGCTGTCGGAGTCTGACCGGTTTAGGCTCTCGATGGCATAACGGTCGGGGATCCGTTATGCTTCCGGTCTTCGGCCCCCGGCCATTTTTTCCATCGGGTCACCAAGAATTTCACGCGAGCCTGCCTGTATCCGGCTCAGGAAGGCTTAGGAGGAGAACGAGGAGCCTATGACGTCCGACGATTTCCCCAAGACACCCACTGATTTTTTCAGTTTCGCGAAGAAGCACCAGGCCGAAATGGTCGACTTGAAGTTCGTCGACATGCTCGGAAGCTGGCAGCACTGTTCGTTTCCCATCGACCACCTGGATCCGGGCACCTTCGAGGAAGGGCTCGGGTTCGACGGCTCGTCGATTCGCGGGTGGATGGGGATTCATGAATCCGACATGATGGCCGTCCCTGATGCCACGACCGCCCGCTTGGATCCCTTTTTCGCCAAGCCGACCATCAGCGTGCTCGCGAACGTGGTCGATCCAGTGACCCGGCAGGATTTCACGCGCGATCCACGGCATATCGCCCGCAAGGCGGAAGCGCATCTGAAGGAATCGGGCATCGCCGACTCCTGCTTCATCGGACCGGAGCCCGAGTTCTTCATCTTCGACGAGGTCCGGTACGAGCAGAACCAGCACAGGGGGTACTACGAGATCGATTCGGTCGAAGGCGCCTGGAATACCGCCCGCATCGAGGAACCGAATCTCGGCTACAAGCCGAGCTTCAAGGGCGGTTACTTCCCGGTGAGTCCGACCGACACGTTTCACGACTTGCGCGGCGAGATGGTCTACGAGATGCGCAAGATCGGCATCGTCGTCGAGGCGCATCACCATGAAGTCGCGACGGCCGGGCAGGCTGAAATTGACATGCAGTTCCAGCCGTTGCTCCAGATGGCCGATCAGTTCATGTGGTACAAGTACATCTGCAAGAACGTCGCGAAGCGTAACGGCAAGACGGTCACCTTCATGCCGAAGCCGATCTTCGAGGATAACGGCAGCGGCATGCACACCCATGCCTCGCTCTGGAAGGGCGGCAAGCCACTGTTTGCCGGCGACGGGTACGCGGGCTTGAGCCAGATGGGCCTGTACGCGGCCGGGGGCCTCCTCAAGCACGCACCGGCCATCCTCGCGTTTGCGGCGCCGACCACCAATTCCTACCGCCGTCTGGTGCCCGGCTTCGAGGCGCCGGTCAATCTGGCGCTCTCGGCGCGCAACCGCTCCGCCGCGATTCGCATCCCGATGTACTCGAAGAGCCCGAAGTCCAAGCGACTGGAATTCCGCTGTCCGGATCCAAGCTGCAATGGATACCTCACATGGTCGGCCATGCTGATGGCGATGATTGACGGAATCCAGAACAAGATCGATCCGGGCAATCCGCTGGATCGCGACATCTACGAGATGACCCGGCACGAGATGCGCGAGATGGGGATTCGGACGACTCCGGGGTCGCTCGAGGAAGCCGTCAACGCGCTCGAGCAGGACCATGAGTTCCTGAAACGGGGTGACGTCTTTACTGAGGATCTCATCCAGGCCTGGGTCGAATGGAAGCGGACGAAGGAACTCGATCCGATCCGGCTGCGGCCGCATCCGCACGAGTTCTATCTGTATTACGACAACTAACGAGAACTCCGGACTCTTCGGCGGCCGGGAGGGCGGACATCATTGGAGTACCTGATCAAGCAGTACCCTCTGGAAACCGGCGCGCTGGAAATCCAGTACATCGAGGAATTTTTTGGTGAGTTTCCGCGAAAGAAGACAGCCCAGGAGATCACGAACCGCCTTCGGGATCGCGAGTTTCTGATTCTGATGGCGGAAGCGTCGCTGCCGGACGCCGCCGGCACCGTCGTGCCGGTGGCGTTCAAGGTCGTCCACGAGCTGCGCGCGCGCGAATCTGAACAGAAACTGCAGGATCTTGTCGCCCGGCTGCGACACTGCGTCCGCTTTGACGGCCGCAAGGTACTGTACAGCTGGATCGGAGGCACCCGGCGCGACTGGCGCGGCCAGGGGCACTTCCGCGCTCTCACTGAGGAATCAGAGGCGTGGGCGCATGCGTCGGGTTTTCACGAAGTCGTGGTCAAAACGAAGAACAAGTTTTACGACATGCGCGGCACCCTCGATCAGCTCGAGTTCGACGTCGTCAAGTACGAGGTGCACCCGTCCGACAACCGCGAATCGAAGGTCTACCTCAGCAAGCAGCTGACCTCCGACGTGGTCCGCGCCCACACGAGCACGCGAACCGTTGTCTACGCCGACTGAAAACCCGGCGTCGTAAGGACGATCTTCCCCACGTGCTTCCCCACGTGGTCGCTCGACTCCATCGGGCGCCGCGCCGCCGCGCGTCGTCGTCGACCCGTCCGGTATCAGCCGTGGATTAGCTTGAATACCGTTCGCGGATCGTCGGAATCAGGTACTCGTCGAACGCCCGCGCGAAATCGTAACGCGGCGCGAAGCCCCAGTCCCGACGCGCTGCGGTATCGTCGACTTCGGCGGGCCACGAATCGACGATCCGCTGCCGCTTCAGGTCGGTCTCCCAGGTCACGGACGCGCGCGGAAACGCGCGCGTCACCACGTCACAAATCTCTTCGGCCGTCGGACTGAACGCCGTCAGGTTGTACGCCGTCTTTGTCAGCCGGTCGCGCGGCACCGACGCAAGGCGCAGCAGGGCCTCGATCGCATCCGGCATGACCATCAACGGGATGCGCGTGTCGGGCCGGACGAAACAGGCGTAGGCCTTGCCCCGGGCGGCCGCGTGAATCATCTCGGGGGCATAGTCGGACGTGCCGCCCGACGGGACAGTGACAGCCGAAATCAGGCCCGGAAACCGTACGCAGCGAAAATCAACCCGCCCCGCGGTGGTATCGGCGGCCAGCTGTTTGTAATGGCAGGCGTAATAGCGTCCGAGGTGTTCGCAGTACAGCTTGTTGCAGCCGTACATGGTGATCGGGATGTTCCACTCGTCCTCGCGCACCCGCTTGGCGCGCATCTTGGTCTCGAGATTGGGCAGGCCGTACGCCGCGATGGACGAGGGATAGAGAAACACCACGGGACGACCGTGCGACTCGCCTTCGTGGTGCGAAAACTCGAGCAGATTGAGCGTGCCTTCGACGTTGACTTCGTGGGCGCTGGTCGGCGTGAACTCGGCGCGCGTCGACAGCAGCGCCGCCAGGTGGAACACGAGATCGATCTCGAATTCGGCGAGAATTCGCTCGAGGAGGCCGGTGTCGGTGATCGACCCGGTGAATTCGCGCCGGACCAGCCGGCCCAGAGCGGGCGCGAGCGGCGTGACATCGATGGTGACGATCGACCGGCCGTCCTCGGCCAGCCGCGTAATGAGGCCATGGCCGATCTCGCCGCTCGCGCCTGTCACCAGGACAGACGAGGTACGCATGGGGGAATCAGGTGCGCAGGTGGTCGGCCTGCCAGGCTGTGACCGCGCGCTTGATCTGGTCTTCGGTCAGATGCTCGGCGACCGCACGGTCCAGCAGCGCCGGAAGCTCCGCATCGGACGCGAACCGCAGCGCGATGATCTGCCGCAGCGTCACGCGCCCGACGTCGGCCGCGCGTCCCAGCCGCGCCAGCCTGGTCTGCATCTCGAGGCGGATGATCCTGTCCTGCAGCCGGAGTGCGTACCGCCGCACCATCAGCAGCACACAAATGAGCGAAAACCCAAGCAACAGCAGCCCGAAGCCGCCCGCCGATGGCTGCCGCAGTACGAACAGGACGATCAGCACGAACCCGACAACCGCCGACAGCGCACCGATCAGCCACAGCCGCGGCCGATATCTATGGTTGGCGTAACTTTGTGCCTCCACTCGACACCTCCTGAACCTCCTCAACCTTCTGAACCTACAGAGCTACCAGTCGCCGTCCATCGACTCGTCCAACCCGCCCAGAATCGACCCGCCTCTACCTGTGTTAGGGGCGGACCTTCAGGTCCGCCCTCGTCTAGATCGCGGTGCCTACCCGCGGCGGAGGGAGCACCGGCTTTGGCGGCTCTGGCGTGAAGTCCTCGCCGGGATTGATGAAGCGGTCGGACTCAAACCGGTACTGCTTGTCGTACAGCTGTCGGTAGCGCCCGTTGAGCGCCAGCAGCTCCGCATGGGTCCCGCGCTCCACGATCTCGCCGGCTTCGAGAACCAGGATCTGGTCGGCGCTGCGAATCGTCGACAGACGGTGCGCAATCACGAACGTCGTCCGGCCGGACCGAAGCCGGCGCAACCCGTCCTGGATCATCTGTTCGCTCTCGCTATCGAGGCTCGATGTCGCCTCATCAAGAATCAGGATGCGCGGATTGGCCAGAATGGCGCGCGCGATCGAGACGCGCTGGCGCTGGCCGCCTGACAGCTTGATGCCGCGTTCCCCGACCACGGTGGCATAGCCATTGGGAAACTGGCTAACGAACTCGTCGCAGTGCGCAATGCGGCACGCTTCCGTAATCTCGTCGAGCGCGGCACCGGGCTTCGCGTAGCCGACGTTGGCCGCGATGGTGCCGTCGAACAGGAAGTTGTCCTGCAGCACGGACGCCAGCTGCTCCCGGTAGTCCATGAGCTTCACGTCGGCGAGATCGCGTCTATCCACCAGCACCCGCCCTTTCGTCGGCCGGTTGAACGCCATGACAATGCTGATGAGCGTGCTCTTGCCCGACCCGCTCGACCCGACCAGCGCCGTGGTGGTACCGGGAGCCGAGCGGAACGAGACGCCACGCAGCACCGGCTGGCCCGGCGAGTACTCGAACCAGACGTTGTCGAACGCCACGGCGCCGACGATGCGACCGATCGGCTGGCGCGTGGCATCCTCATCGATCTCCCTGGGCATGTCGAGAATCTCGCGGATCCGATCGAGGCCGGCGAACGCTTCGGTAATCTGGGTTCCGATCGAGGCAATCGAGACCAGCGGCGCCGCGACGAGACCGATGAAAAAGATGTACATGATCAGGTCGCCGAGGGTCATGTCTCCCGCGATGATCGCGCGCCCACCCAGCCAGATCATCAACACGCCGACGATGCCCACCACGACCGTGCTGCCGGCGGTCGTCGCCGACACGCCAGTCATCGACTTCGCGACGTTGCGGAAGAGGCGGTGCGCGCCCTTCGTGAACACGATCTCTTCCCGCTTCTCCGCCGTGTAGGATTTCACGATGCGGATGCCGCCCAGCGCTTCGGTAAGCCGGCCGGTCACTTCCGCGTTGATCTTGCCGCGCTCGCGAAACAGCGGCCGCAGCGTTCTGAACGCGTACGCCATGCCGCCGCCGAAGACACCGAGCACGATGAGAGTAACGGTCGTCAGCCGCCAGTTCAGCCAGAAGAGAACGCCCATGCCCATCAGTGCGGTCACAAAGCCGCCGGCAAGCTGCACGAGTCCGGAACCGACCAGGTTCCGGATCCCTTCCGCGTCGGACATGATTCGCGAGACCAGCACGCCGGTCTGCGTGGAGTCGAAATAGCGGACCGGCAAGCGCAGGACGTGGGCCTGCACGCGCTTGCGCATGTCGGTGATGGCGCGCT
The DNA here is from genome assembly GCA_016190945.1 of Acidobacteriota bacterium. GTDB lineage: Bacteria > Acidobacteriota > Vicinamibacteria > Vicinamibacterales > UBA2999 > JACPPO01. Next base: position 19,414 of record JACPPO010000134.1, read on the forward strand.
GGGCCGCCACCCCAAGGATTTGCGACAGCGCGAACGAGGTCACCGCCTGCACGAGCGTGGCGGCGCCCGCCGCGAGCGCAATCGGCATCAGCAGGTCCGCGCGGTTGTTACCGATGACTTCGTCGATGAGCCACTTCGACGAAGCCGGCAACACCAGGCCCGCAAGCCGGCTGACGAGCATCAGCGCCAGGCCGAGTCCGAGCCGGCGCCGGTGCGCCCACACGAGCTCGCGTGCCTCGCGCCACGCGGCCGAGGCCGACACACGCTTCTTCCTTGCGGGATCCGTCGTCTGGGCTCGCACCATGCTACGGCCCGAATGCTCGCCCGTTCGCATCACCCGAAAGTTCAGGTTCGCCATGCGATAATCACCTGCTGGAATGTGCGACCTGACGCGGGTTGAACATCGACGAGCCGCTTATCATCGATCTGTTTCTTGCGGCGGCCCATACCCCCTATGAGCGATACGACCACGCGTGGCATCAGGATCCAGGTCAAGACCACCTATCTCTCCGATCGTAGTTCTCCGCGTGACAGCCAGTATCTGTTCGCGTACAACGTCCGCATCTCCAATGTCGGCACGGAAACGGCGCAGCTCGTCTCACGCGAATGGATCATCACCAGCGCGGAAGGCGACGTCGAACGGGTGAAAGGTCCGGGGGTCGTCGGTGAGAAGCCGGTACTGCCGCCTGGCGGCGCGTTCGAGTACACGAGCTATTGTCCGCTGAAAACGGCCGTCGGGTCGATGCAGGGCAGCTATCAGATGGTCACCGCCGGTGGCGAGAAGTTCGACGCGCAGATCGCGCCTTTTACCCTCGCTGTTCCCAACGCGCTCAATTAAGGTCCGGATGGCCGCCTCCGCCAAGGTCGGGTCGCAGTGCGACCCGACCAGCCAGTGCTGGCCGGGCAATCCGCTCTGGCGGATTGCCCCGGCGGTCCGCCGAAGCTTTACGAGAAGGCGGAAACCGGACCCTCTTCCGGGGCGCCTAATCCAGATGCGCCCGCTCGGAATCCCCCATCGCCACCCGTCCTGACGGGAAGTACTCCTTCCATCGGCGCGTGACGAGCTGCGCGATGTCCTCGCGGCACGTCAGCTCCTTCGGGAACCGGGGCTTCAGCCGCGCATCGATGACGACCGGCCCGCGATAGGCAATGTGGTTACGGACGATGCGCCGTTCGGCGGCGTGGATGTCGGCCGCCGGCTCGAACCGCGTGAACGTGGTCCACAGAAAATTCATCGCGCTCGCCGCAGCGCGCGCAGGCTGGTCGGTGACGACGACGAGCGGCCAGTCACGGAACACCGCTTCAGCGGCCAGGCGGGCGGCCGCACCGGACTCGACCGCGTACGCCGGCGCTCCCACGACCAGGCATCCGCCGCAGAACACGCGCGCGTCGCTGACCCCTGACGGCAGAACCGCCGCGTTGAACTGCCGCGGCAGGTCGCGAACCGGGTCGCCCAGGCCAAGCCACACGCCCTTCGATCCTTCGTTGACGGCCGGACCCGTGTAATCGAGCGTGTCCATCGACAGATTCGAGAACACGTAGAGGTCGGTCTCGGTATTGGTCCGCGCGAGAATGTGCTCGAGCGTCTGCGTGAAATTCCGGACGTCGACGTATCGATCGGTGACGAGCAGGAACTTCGTGAGCGACAGCTGTCCTTCTCCCAGCACACGGAACGCGCTCGCCATCGCTTCCCGCTTGTAGCGCTGTTTGACGACGGCGGCGGCGAGCGAATGGTATCCCGTCTCTCCGTACGACCAGAGGCGCTCCACGGCGGGCATGACAAGCGGAAAGAGCGGCGAGAGCAGCTCCTGCAACAAGTCGCCGATGAAGGAGTCTTCCTGCCGCGGCTTACCGACGACGGTCGCGGGAAACATCGCGTCGGCGCGGTGCGCCATGCGCTGGACCTCGAACACCGGATAGTCGTGCTGGAGCGAGTAGTACCCGTAGTGATCGCCAAACGGACCTTCAGGCCGGCGCACGCCTGGCGGCACCTCGCCGACCAGCGCAAACTCCGCTGTGGCGATGAGGGGATGCGGGCCCAGGCCATGCACCCGCGGCAGCCGCTGCCCGGCAATCAGCGATGCGAGCAGCAGTTCGGGGACGTTCTCGGGCAGCGGCGCGACCGCCGCGAGCATCAGCGCGGGTGGGCCGCCCAGGAAGACCGTCGCCGGCAGCCGCTGCCCGCGCGCCTCGGCCACGGCGTAGTGATAGCCTCCGCCCTTGCCGATTTGCCAGTGCATCCCTGTCGTGCGCGGGGTGTGCACCTGCATGCGGTACACCCCCAGGTTATGCCCATGACGATCGGGATGCGTGGTGTAGACGAGCGGCAGGGTGAGGAAGGGGCCGCCGTCCTCCGGCCAGCACGTCAGCGCGGGCAGCCGATCCAGCCGCACGCTCGTCGTGCTGCGCTCGACGACGGGACCCTTGGTTACCCGCCTCATCCCGACCTTGATCAGGTCCAGCGCGACGTCGCGGGCGCCCCACAACGCCGCCGGGCTGGGGGGAAGCAGCGCCTCCGCGAGCTCGACGACTCTCCGAACGAGGTGCATCGGCCGTTCGCCGAACGCGAGCTCGGCTCGCCGCGCCGTGCCAAAAAGATTGGTCACGAGACGGAAGTCCGATCGCGCCACGTTGTTGAAGACGAGCGCCGGGCCGCCGGCGGCGATGACGCGACGGTGAATCTCGGCGGCTTCCAGGCAGGGGTCGACCGCCGCCTCCACCGTGACGATGTTGCCGTCACGGCGGAGCTCGTCGATGAACGCGCGGAGATCGGGAAAGACCACTTACTGGGGCGTTCCGTCGAAGACGCGGGTGGGTCGCTCCGCTCCCACCCCACCGCGCACGCGTGCGCGGAGACCCCGCGTTGTCGCGGCCCACGAAATCGTGCTCCGCAGCCGGATATGCCGGTACGCCATCAGTGGATACGGTCCACTAAGTGGCGGCGCCGGTCATCGGCTCGTCAGCGCTGCCGCCGTAGATCGACGGCACCTTGCCGCCCATCGCGCGCAGGTATGCGGCGAGCTGTCCACGGTGATGGATGCTGTGATTGTTGGCAAGACCGAGATACCCGGCGTTCGGCGACTTCATCACGCCAAAGAAATCGACCACCCTCGTGAGCTTGTCGGCCGGCAGCGCCCGAAGCTGCTTGATGCGCGCTGGAAACTCGCGGTTGTAGTGGTCCACGACTTCCTTGATGTTCTTGAACTTCGCAGCGGCCTGCTGCTCCGCCTCTGGCTCCGTCTCGAACTTCCCGTTGATGATGCTGTCGAGAAACCAGATGTCGCCGAGCGCAAGGTGCGTCGCCAGGTCCCACGCGGTTCGAGACTTCGCGTCGGGCTTGTAGTTGCGGCCGCTGTCGGGCACGGCCGCCAGCACCTTGGCCGTCGTCTTGCCTTCGTTCTCGAGCATGTTGGCGAAATATTCCGTCAGAAATTTGGCCTGGTCTGCGTTCATGGAGTCCTCCTTGGGTCGGCGGCGGACCTGAAGGTCCGCCCCTACATCATCGGGTGAGCTTACGGTACTTGATCCGGTGCGGCGTGTCGGCTTCAGCGCCCAGGCGGCGTTTCCGGTCGGTCTCGTAGTCCTGGTAGTTTCCCTCGAACCACTCCACGCCGCTGTCGCCCTCGAAGGCGAGCATATGTGTCGCGATCCGATCGAGGAACCACCGGTCATGGCTGATGACCACCGCGCAGC
>JACPPO010000135.1 GCA_016190945.1 Acidobacteriota bacterium
ATCGTCGCCCCACGCGTAGCGCGAGATGAGAGCGACATCGGGGCGCGTCTCCTCAGAGGAGTACGGCCGATCCGTGTTGTAGACGGTCCCGGTGACGATGACGCTGCGGGCGCCTGGCACTACGGCGCGCACATCCGCGCGGCGGGCGGCCGATCGAGGGATGTACGTCATCTCTCCGGCGTACCCACGTGCGAGCCACTGGTGCAGAAACGCCAGCTCGGGGAAATTGTCGGCCGGGGCGATCCCGCACAGATCGAACCCCAGATCGCGGGCCTTGGACTTAATGATGGACGAGTTCAGCACGCCAGCGCCCAAGCCCTACGCCGCCCATATCTCCGACAGCAGTTCCGCCTGCTCGAGCACCGTCTGCGTGGCCTTCTCCTGTTTGTCCGGCGGATAGCCGTACTTACGCAGGATACGCTTGACGATGACGCGGAGCTGGGCGCGCACGTTCTCGCGCAGGGTCCAGTCGATGGTGACGTTCTTCTTCACGGCCGCGACCAGTTCACGCGCGATATCGACGAGCGTCGGTTCGCCCAGCACCTTGACCGCGCTGTCGTTCACTTCCAACGCGTCGTAGAAGGCCAGCTCGTCTTCGGTCAGCTTGAGCGCCTCGCCTCGCGCGTTGGCGGCGCGCATATCCTTGGCGAGCTGGATCAGCACTTCGATTACCTGCGCTGTCTCGATGGCCCTGTTCTGGTACGCCCGCACGGTCTGCGCCAGCATCTCGGCGAAGGAGCGCGCCTGCACGACGTTGCGCTTCGCGCGCGCCTTGATCTCGCCCTTCAAGAGCTTCTGCAGCAACTCGACCGCGAGGTTGCGCTGCGGCATGCCGCGTACCTCGGCCAGGAACTCGTCGGAGAGGATGGAGATATCCGGGTTCTTGAGCCCGGCGGCGGCGAAGATATCGATCACGCCGTCTGAGACCACCGCCTTGGAAATGATCTGTCGGATGGCGTGGTCCAGCTCTTCGTCGGTCTTCCGCTCGCCCGGCGTGCCCTTCGCCAGCACCGACCGGACGGCTTGGAAGAAGCCCACGTCGTCGCGAATCTTCAGCGCCTCCTCATGCGGCGCCGCCAGCGCGAATGCCTGGCTCAATTCAGTGACCGCACGCAGCAGCCGAGCCTTGCCCTCGTCTAGGCCGAGGATGTGCTCCTGTGCCGCGGGCAGGAGAGACAACCGATCCTGCGGCGTGCCGGAGGTCCAGTTCGAAAAGTCGAAGCCGTGGAATAGACTCCAGCAGACCTCGTACTTTTCCAACATCACCGCCACGGCTTCGGCCTGATCGATCGCCGTCTTGCCCGTGCCGCCGCTCTCGGTGTACGTCGCGAGCGCCTTCTTGAGCTCGTCGGCGAGTCCGAGGTAATCCACCACCAGCCCGCCCGGCTTGTCCTTGAACACGCGGTTCACCCGCGCGATGGCCTGCATCAGCCCGTGCCCGCGCATCGGCTTGTCCACGTACATGGAGTGCAGGCTCGGCGCGTCGAAGCCGGTCAGCCACATATCCCGAACGATGACGACCTTGAACGGGTCTGCCGGGTCACGGAATCTCTGTGCCAACGCCTCACGGCGTGACTTGTTCCGGACATGGGGCTGCCAATCCAGCGGGTCGGACGCCGAACCGGTCATCACCACCTTGAGAGTACCCTGATC
>JACPPO010000133.1 GCA_016190945.1 Acidobacteriota bacterium
GTGATGTACAGGGTGACATCGCCATTGCTGTTGAAGCCGCAGGCATACCCCAAGTAGGCATTGTCGTAGGTCACCGCCACGGTGTTGTCCAGCTCCGTCCAGCCTACGCCTTTGATCTGGATCTTGAACTGCTCCCCGGCCTTCACCCGCGTGGGCGTCACTGCCACCAGGCTCTGCTGGACATAGAAGGGGATCTGGGTCACCAGGGCCCCGTCCTGGACCACCGCAACCGTGTGCCACCCGCCCAGGCCGTCCGGCACCTTGATGTCGGCGCGCAGGGAACCGTCACCAGCCGTCATGGCGGTCCCCAGGGGAGTCCCGACCAGGTCCCAGCCAGCAGCGGTTACCCGATTGCCCTTGGCGGTCGTCCACTGCATCTCGACCCCTGTTCCCGGACGAAGCCCGCTGGCGGTCACGGTGACGGGAGTGAGAATAGGACCACGTACGGAATTCACTGATGCCGAGACCCCCTGGCGCAGCGCGACCTGGGCGGTCGTTGTTCGCGGGGCGTCGTCGGCCAGTTGCGCCACACGATGGGCTTCCGGCCACTGCACGGTTGCCGGTGGCACTCCGTCGTCTCTCGTCACGGTAAAGGTGAAACGAAAGGCCCCATCCTCCGGGAAGAGCCTCGCATACGGGGACTGCTGGTTGTTCAGGTACCCCGCCCCGTGATTGCCAGCACCGCTGAGTTCGATGGCGTGGATGCCCAGCGGGCCAGCAGCACGGATGACGGCTGTAGCCGCGCCCCGCGTGGTCACACCGGTGATGGTGCCGCTATACTGGTTGTCGTAGCGCACCGAGAGGGCGTGCTCGATGGGAGGCTTTCCCATCCCGGTGACGGAGATAGTGATCGGCGTTCCCACAGGGCCCTCCCTGGGACTGACCGACACGGACCGCTGGACCTGGAAGCCACCCCGCGCAACATCCTGGCCGTCAACGACCACGTAGATGTCATGCACGCCGCCGTAGTCTTCGAGGGCTGAGAGGTCAACCCTGAGCCGCCCCTGGGCATCAGTGGTGGCTTTCCCCAGGGGAGTGCGCTTGTCGACGTAGCGGAGCGTTGCGAACTCGATGGTTTCCGGCATCACTTTGGTGTCGAACCCGCCATCCCAGGTGGCCCATTGTATCTCAGCCGTCTTGTTAGGAGGCAGGCCCTCTCCGGTGATGGTGAAGCTGGCGCCCACGTACCCCTTCTCCGGCTGTGCTTTGAGGAGCTTCAGCACAGCCTTGGTTGCCTCGGGCGCCTTCGGAGCCTGGGATACAGGCATTGACTGGGGCTGTGACGTGGTTGCCGGTGGCAGCGGCTCCGGGGCCTTGCTGCCGCAGGCGGCGGCACTGACTACCAGGCCGATGGCCAGAATGCCGACCCCCAGCGAGGCCACCCACGCCTTCAATGGGCTGAGTGAGGTCTTCATAGACCCCTCCTTATCAACGATCTCAATCAGTGGCGGCCCAGGCCCCCAAGAGGGGCGGGGTGGATGCCCCCGCCCCTCTCAGAGGTTGTGCCAGAGACTGACCTGCGTTGCTACTCCACGATCTGCAGCCGCTGGTCTATGCCCCGGTCCTTGTTCACCAGCGCCACTAGATTTGGGTCAAAGGTGCCGGTCCGGCCATCCTTGGCTTTGACGACGATCTGGTAGCCCAGTGCGCCCAACGGGTAGTCCGCCGGTACGTCCCAGGCGGTGACCCACGTCCAGGGACCGGTCCCACCCTTGCGGGCGAACCGTGCTGTCAGCTCCTGCCCGTGAGACAGCACCAGCTTGACGCTGGGAGTGTCCAGGCTGGTGAGCCGCTTTCCCGTCGAGGTGTCAAACACCTCGAACCTCCACACCAGATGGGTCCCCCGCCTGAACTGGGCGTTGAGCACGCAGGAAGGA
>JACPPO010000016.1 GCA_016190945.1 Acidobacteriota bacterium
CCCTGAAGCCGAACGCTGGCACGCCTTAAGATAGTAGATTCCCCATGAGAAAGCTTCGTGTCGGCATAATCTTCGGCGGTCGGTCCGGCGAGCACGATGTGTCGATCGCCTCCGCCGCCTCGATCTTCAAGCACCTCGACCGAACGCGGTACGACGCGATCCCCATCCACATCGAGAAGAACGGCCGCTGGATGCTCGGGGGCAACGCGCCGGACGCCCGCTCTGCGGCTGGCCCGATCGAGGGTGGCGTCACCGAGGCCCGCCAACCCGTCGAGCCATCGGCTGTCGTCTCCGGCTCCCGCCTGGATGTGGTATTCCCGGTGCTTCATGGACCGTATGGCGAGGATGGCACCGTTCAGGGCCTGTTGGAGCTGGCGAACGTGCCGTATGTAGGCGCCGGTGTGCTGGGCTCGGCGGTCGCGATGGACAAGGCGGTCATGAAGACGCTCTTTGCGGCCTGCGGGCTTCCGATCGTCCCGCACCTCACGGTGCTGCGGCGCGAGTGGCTCGTCGAGCAGCAGCGTTCGATTGGCGACCGGGCCGCCAACGAGCTGCGGTTTCCCATGTTCGTCAAGCCCGCCAACCTCGGCTCGAGCGTCGGCATCTCAAAGGCCAAGTCCGCGGCCGACTTCGCCGGCGCGATGGAGCTGGCCTTTCAATTCGATCGCAAGGTCGTCGTTGAAGCGGCGGTCCCGCGCGCACGCGAGATCGAGTGCGCGGTGCTGGGCAACGACACCCCGGAGGCGTCGGTTCCCGGTGAAATCATCCCGTCGCGCGAGTTCTACGATTACGAGGCGAAATACCTGGACGAGGGGTCCCGGCTTCTGATACCCGCGCCGCTCACGGACACGCACACCGCCGAGATCCGGCGCTGGGCCATCGACGCCTTTCGCGCGGTAGACGGCGCGGGCATGTCGCGCGTCGATTTCCTCGTGGCGGGCGACACGGGACGGACATTCGTCAACGAGGTGAACACGATTCCCGGCTTCACGGCGATCAGCATGTATCCGAAGCTATGGGAAGCCTCCGGCGTCCCTTATCCTGCCCTGCTCGACCGACTCATTGCCCTCGCGCTCGAACGTCACGCAGAGAAGCAGCGGCTGCGCACGAGCATTACCTGAACGTGCGACCTGAACGTGCGGGGTGCGAAGGTGCGAGGGCGCGAGGGTGCGACGGGCGTCCGCGGGTGCGAGGTTCGACAGTGCGGCGCGTCGGGCTCGCGCTCCTGCTCGTGCTGGGCTCACCGCCCGCCGCCGAGCAGCAGCCAGTCACCGGGCTGACGGCAGCGCCGGAGCTTGCCCTGGTCTACAACGCCATCTTCGACGCGCGCTTCGCCGACGTGCCGCCACTGCTCACTCGAGCGTGCGGGCCCGCGCCCAGGGAGGCCTGCCGCGTGCTCGACGCGGTGGGCCTGTGGTGGCAGATTCAGCTCGATCCATTCAATAGAATGCGTGACGCCGCCTTCCAGTCGCGGATCGACGCCGCCATCGCGGCCGCCGAGGCGTGGACCGCACGAGAGCCCGAGCGGGCGGAGGCATGGTTTTATCTTGGGGGCGCATACGGAGCACGCGTCCAGTGGCGGGTCCTTCGCGGTGCGCGTCTGGCCGCCGCGCGCGACGGCAAGCGCATCAAGAACGCGCTCGAGCGCGCCCTCGCCCTCGACCCTGCGATGGCCGACGCGTACTTCGGGATCGGCCTGTACCACTATTACGCGGCTGTCGCCCCCGCGGCCCTCCGGATGCTGCGATGGCTGCTCCTCCTGCCGGGCGGCGACCGCGCCAAGGGCCTTGAACAGATGCGGCGCGCACGAGCCGGCGGACTGCTGGTACGCAGCGAGGCCGACTATCAGCTGCACGTCCTGTATCTCTGGTACGAAAAACAGCCGGAACGCGCCCTCGAGTTGCTCGCCAGCCTGACCGAGCGCCATCCGCGCAATCCGCACTTCCGTCAGGCCGCTGCCGAGATCCACGACGTCTACCTTCACGACCCGACCGCCAGCCTGCGGTCGTGGGCGGCGCTGCTCGACGCCGCGCGCGCGGGGCGCGTGGCGGAACCGGAAATGGCCGAGACGGCCGGCAGGCTTGGGATCGCACTGCAGCTCGATCGTCTCTCACAGCCCGAGGCGGCCGTCGAGCATCTGCGCGCCGTTATCGCGGCGCGCCCCGGCGCGCCGTTTGGGGCCGTTGCCCGCGCGCACCTCCAGCTCGGCGACGCGCTCGATCATCTCGGTCGTCGCGGCGAGGCCGCCGCGGCGTATCGCGCAGCGGTCGTCGCAGCCGGCGCCAACGATCCGCTCGGCATCGCCAAGCGCGCGCGCGCCGGCCTGCGCGCCATCAGCCGCTAGCCGTCGAGACCATCAAGACGCTGTGCCCGTCACGGCCGGCCGCTGAAGTTCCGCGCGTGTCCATCCGACACTTTCATGCAGCGGGTGAGACTTGACAGATGGCGCGACGTTGGACGTGGCTCCAACGCGCGCTTTTTTTGACAGCGAGCGCGCTTTTATGCTTGACATCAAGAAATTCTCACCCATAATCTACATCTGGTATGAGGGTGGATGGCTCAGCCCACCCGTTGTGACGGCTAAGTTGACCGTCGGAGGCTGAGTCACAACAACCGAGGAGAAAATGATGGCGAAGAAGGCTAAAGGCGCGAAGAAAAAGGCCGCGAAGAAGCGGTAATTCTTCGAACGAGATTGGGGTGCTCTGATGGAGCACCCCTTTTTTTTGATTTCTTGAGTTGCTGCTCTCCCGAGACGCGCCGCGCGCCGGGAGCTAGCCCGCGAAGCGAGAGCCGCCAGCGCCCGGGCCGACGTGCCAGGCGGCAGAGTGCGCCGGGTCGTAAGGCGAAAAGCTCGCAATCCACGACCGCCGAAAGGGGGGATCACAGATGGCGAAGAAGGCTACGAAAAAAAAGGCGGCGAAGAAGAGATAGCTTCCGCCGGCTCGCCATAAAAGGGGGCGTGCATTCGCGCGTCCCCTTTCTTACCGCTTCTCACCGCTCGTCTTATTGCTCGGTCACGCCGTCCCGGATACGCACGCGCCGAATCACGTCCCAGGGCGCCAGGCGATCCACCACATCCATGCCGGCCACCACCTGCCCGAACACGGTATGGCGACCGTCAAGGTGCGGCTGCGGCGAGTGCGTGATGAAAAACTGGCTGCCGCCCGTGTCTTCCCAGTCGAGGGCCATCCCCACCGCCCCTCGCAGATGCGGGCGCATGTTGATTTCGTCCCGGATTGTGTAACCGGGGCCGCCTTCCCCGTCGCCACGCGGATCGCCGTCCTGCACCACGAAATCCGGGACCACACGGTGAATCGCAATGCCGTCAAAGAATCCTCTCCGCGCCAGCGCTACGAAGTTCGCCACTGTCAGCGGGGCGTCGAGAATGGCCAACTCGATCTCGATGACGCCGCGGTCGGTCTCTATGTAAGCGTGCGGCGAAAACCTGGGACTGACCAGCGCCTGCCACTCCTGGTCGGCGATCGGTCGGCCGGCAGCCGCCGGCCGAATGGCCGCCGCGGCCACGCCCGCCGCCGCGCCGCCCTCCCGGAGCAGCGCCGCCGCCCGCACGCGCACCGCCCACTCCCGGTCCCGCACCGCTTCTTCCAGGAGCGGACGCGCGACGATGGGGTCGACCTGGGCAAGCGCCGCGAGGATGGCCGCGCGCGCCACGTAGGTGCGGTCGCCGAGCGCCGAGCGGTGCGCCTCGACCAGCGACGGCACCGCGGCCACCATCTTTAATTCGGCGAGGCCGCGGGCTGCGGCGGCCCGTACGGCGAAATCATCGGCCTTGAGCTGTTCGACGAGCAGCGTCCCGGCGCCGGGAGCCTTCGACGCGACAATCGCCGTAAGCACCGCGGACACCACGCGAACGTCTCGATCCTGCCGTAGCGTCCTGAGACGGGCCTGAGCCCGGGCCGGAGGGAGCGTCGCTAGCGCCTCCCCTTCGGCGATCCTGACCGTCCAGTCGGGATCCGGGTCCCGGCCGGACAGCGTGGCCAGGAACGCGTCCGGGTCGACCCTGGCCAGCGTCCGAATGGCGGCACCTCTCATGGCCGGCGCGCTGTCGGATACCAAGTCCAGCATCAAGTCGAGGCTCTCGGCTGTGGCCACCCTGGAGAGGGCGGTCATCGCCTCGAGCCGCACGCCCGTGTCAGCCGCCGCATCGGAAACAATCCGCGTCAACAGGGGGGCCGCGACGGAATCGCCCATCGCGGCGAGCGCGCGCATGGCCTGGATGAGGACGGCGGGGTCCGCGGCGCGGCGCTCGACAATCTGCCGGAGGGGGGCCGCGGCGGCTCGCGCCTTCATGACGCCGAGCCCGCGGGCGGCGAACGCCGCCGTGTACCGGCCCGGCGTGTTCAGCAGCGCAACGAGTACCGGAGCACCGCGCGGATCTCCGAACCGCTGGATGGCGTACGACACCGGCCACCAATTCGAGACGGCCTGACCACTGGCGTCGAGGGCGGCGCCCGCCAGCGCCTCAAACGACCCGAGCCGCACTAACGCGTACAGACCGAGGCGTACCGCCTCGGCCGGAGGCGCCAGGGGGTACGTCAGATCGTCGGCGACCACTCGCGCCACCGCGCCCGCTTCGACGTGGGCTCGCACCATCTGACTGACCGCCGCGGCATCGGCGCGATCGCCGATCATGCCGAGCGCCTCGGCGGCGCGTCCCTGGACCCCGGGGTCCACATCGGCGAGCGCCGCCAGGAGCGCCGGGCGCGCGGCGGCGTCGCCAATCAGCGCGAGCGCGAACGCGGCCATCTGCCGCACCTCCGGCTCCTCGTCTGCGAACAGCCTGGTGAGGGGATCCACCGCCTCAGCCAAGCCAACCCGGCCGAGGGCCAGCGCGGCGCGGCGCCGGACGCGCGCCTCGGCGTCGTTGAGGAGACGGATCAGATCGGAAGGCGGAGGCGGTGCGACGATCGCCGGCTGGGTGCGCGTCGGCGCCGTCAACACGACCGGCGGCGGCGGGTTCGGATCGCGCAGGATGCGCTGGTCTTCCAGACGCATCATCCAGGAGAGCTTTTCTTCCCAGGTAACGACCGGCGGCTCGGGCAGGGGCGCTGGGACGCTCGCGCAGCCAGCGCTCGTCAGAGCAAGACACACGGCCCAAGGCACAAAGCCGAACGCACAACAACTTCGCAAGTCCTTGAGCCTTCCGCCTTGTGCCCTGTGCATTGCGCCTTGCGCGTATCGAACCGGATGATAGCATGCAGGCGCCAAGGCTTCCGGCTCCGCGAGCCCATGTTGTTTCAGTACATCGCCATCGAAGGACCGATCGGGGTGGGCAAGTCCTCGCTTGCCGATCGGCTCGCGACGCGTCTCGACGCCGCGTCCGTTCTGGAGGAAAGCGACAACCCGTTCCTGCCGGATTTTTACGCCGGCCGACCGGGCGCCGCGCTGCAGGCACAGCTCTCCTACCTGCTCAACAGGCACCGACAGCAGGTCACGTTGCGCCAGGCCAATCTCTTTGCGCAGACCACGATCTCCGACTACCTGTTCGACAGAGACAAGATCTATGCTTACCTGAACCTCGACGACAACGAGCTGTTCGTTTACCAGCGGCTGTACGATCTACTGGCGCGCGATGTGCCGTCTCCCGACCTCGTGATTTACCTCCAGGCGCCGACCGACGTGCTCGTGCGGAGACTCCGCGAACGGGCACAGGAGACGGAGATCGACAAACCTCAGCCGGAAGTGTCGTACCTCCGCGAGCTCAACGAGGCCTACCAGCACTTCTTCTTTCATTACTCCGCCACCCCGTTGCTCGTGGTCGAGACGTCCCAGCTTGACCTGGCCGGCAGCGAGGCCGCACTCGAGGACTTGATGCGCCAGATCCGCACGATGAACAAGGGGACGCGCTATTACGTCCCGCGAACCAACCTTTGACTTTTGACCTTTGACCTACGTAATGTCTCTCGATGGCCTGGTTTAAGAAGGCCCGAAAGCCGATGGGCTCGGCCTCGGCCGAGAACCCCAGCCGGGTCCCCGAGGGACTCTGGGTCAAGTGTCCCGATTGCGCGCAGATCCTTTACAAGAAGGACCTGGAAAGAACCCTTCACGTCTGCCCGAAGTGCGCGCACCATTTCCGCCTCAGCGCCAGCGAGCGGCTGCGTGCGCTGTTCGACGGCGAGTGGACGGAGCATTTTCCCGATCTCACCTCGAACGATCCGCTGCATTTCACCGACACGAAGACCTATCGCGACCGCCTGCGCGCCACGATCAACGCCACCGGCGTCAAGGATGCGGTGACCGTCGCGACAGGGCGCCTCGATGGCCTTGACGTGGTGGTGACTGCGATGGAGTACGCGTTCATCGGCGGCAGCATGGGCGTCGTCGTGGGCGAAAAGATCACGCGCGCGGCTGAAATGGCGCTCGAGCGCCGCCAGCCGCTCGTTGTCGTCTCGTGCTCGGGTGGCGCGCGCATGATGGAAGGCGCCCTGTCGCTCATGCAGATGGCCAAGGTGTCGGCCGCCCTCGCGCGACTGGACCGTGCGAGGCTGCCGTTCGTCTCGATCCTCACCGATCCCACCACCGGCGGTGTCACGGCGAGCTTTGCGATGCTCGGGGATCTGAACATCGCGGAGCCGAAGGCCCTCATCGGCTTCGCGGGGCCGCGTGTCATCGAGCAGACGATCCGGCAGAAGCTGCCCGAGGGGTTCCAGCGCAGTGAATTTCTCGTCGAGCATGGCATGCTCGATCTGATTGTCGATCGCCGCGAGTTGAAGACGGTCCTCGGGCGCGCGCTCCGATTCATGGGGGCGCAGCCCGCGCCCGTCGTCCCTCCTCTCCTGGCCGTGGCGGGCGCCATCGACGCGGAGCCGCCGCGCTGAATTGCTCGACCGCCTTCTCGCGCTCGAGACGTCCGGGATCAAGCTCGGGCTCGACAACATCTCCCGGCTGTGCGCTGCGCTCGGGCATCCGGAACGGACGTTCACGACGCTCCACGTCGCCGGCACCAACGGCAAGGGTTCCGTCACGGCGATGGTCCATGCCGCCCTTGTCGCCGCCGGCGTGCGCGCAGGGCGATACATCTCACCGCACCTTGTCGATCTTTCTGAACGGTTTGTCATCGGGTCCGGGCCGATCGACACGGAGGCGCTGCGGCGCGCGGCCGAGCACGTTCTGGACTGCGCCGATGCACTGAAAGCCGCAGGCAGTCTCCCGATTCATCCCACCTTCTTCGAGGCCACCACCGCCATCGCCTTTGAGCTGTTCCGTCGCGCACGCGTCGACGTCGCCGTCATCGAGGTGGGCCTCGGCGGCCGGTACGATTCGACCAACGTCATTGCCCCAGCAGCGGGCGCCATCACGTCAATCGGATTCGATCACCAGCAATGGCTCGGCGAGACGATCGAAGCGATTGCCTTCGAGAAGGCCGGGATCGTCAAGTCGGGCATGGACCTGGTGATCGGTATCTTGCCGGACGAGGCGCGCAGGGTTGTCTGCGACGTGGCGGCCGGGCAGCAGGCCAGGGTGATCGATGCCGCGCATGGCGCACGCGTCACGCGCGACGCTCGCGGCGACCGCGACGAACTCATCATCGAGACGCCGGACGACCGATACGGGCCGCTGTCCCTCGCGCTGCGCGGCGAGCACCAGGTCGGCAACGCGCTGGTCGCCATTCGTCTGCTCGAGGCGGCCAGACACAGGGGCATCCGCGTGTCGAGAGATGCGATCGAACGAGGCCTGATCGAGGTTGACTGGCCCGGGCGTCTCGAGCTGATCCGCCTGCCAGGCGGCGGGCAGGTGCTGCTCGATGCGGCGCACAATGTGGACGGCGCACGGGCGCTCGCGGCGTATCTTCGCCGCCGGCATCCGGAGCGGCCGGCGCTCGTAGTCGGCATGATGCGCGACAAGGACGTCGAAGGCATCATGGGCGCGCTCCTTCCAGTCGCGTCGGCCGTCGTCGCGACGGCCGCCGCCACCGCGCGCGCGATTCCCGCGCGCGAGCTGGCGGCTCGAATCGCCGCAACGGGGCCATCGGTGCCGCTGCGCGCGGAACCGGATCCGCCGCGAGCGGTCGAGCAGGCGCTTTCGAGCAGCCGCACCGTGTGTGTCGCGGGCTCGATCTTTGTGGTCGGCGCGGTTCGCGACGGCCTGAGGCGCCGTGCTATCCTGCGGTGATTCCCTCATACTGATGTTTCTTTCGCGGATTCTTCTCTGCTCCTTTCTGTGCGTGTCCGCGGCGCCCGTCCTTGCTCAAACACCGGCGCCGACGCCCGGTGCGGCGATACCGGTGCCGAACACGCCGCTTTCGCTCATCACGAATTCCACGCAGTGGCGCCTCGAGCAGATCTCGGCGGACCACGTACACCTGACAGGCCAGGTCGAGATCGAAACCGGTTCGGGAATGAAGTTCTTCGCCGACGAGATCGACATCTTCAGCGCTCCGACCCTTCGTCTCGTCGCCACGGGGAACGTCGTCTTCACCAATCCTGAAGGACGCATCGCGGCGGAGCGCGTCGAGTTCAACGTCGCAGAGGGGACAGGGACGTTTCACCAGGCGTCCGGCATCATGTCGCTGGGCCCAACGGTCGACCGGGCGCAGTTCGGCAATCAGGACCCGGACGTCTATTTCTACGGCGACACCATCGAGAAGCTCAACACCCGGTCGTACAAGCTGACGAGAGGCGGATTTACCACGTGCGTGCAGCCGACGCCGCGCTGGGAGGTTACCAGCGATTCGGTCGTCATCAACCTGAATGACTACGCCATCGCGCGCGGCCTGCTGCTGCGGGTCAAGGGCGTCCCGCTGATGTACCTGCCGATCCTCTATTACCCGATCAAGGGTGACGAGCGTGCGACCGGCTTTCTGCTTCCGACGTATGGATCGTCGACCTTACGGGGCCAGGCACTCAGCAACGCGTTTTTCTGGGCGATCGGCCGCAGCCAGGATGCGACGTTCTTCCACGACTGGTTCACTCAAACCGGCCAGGGCACCGGCGCGGAATACCGGTACGTGTCGGGCCAGGCCTCGTACGGGAACTTCCGGTTCTATCGTCTCAGTCAGCGCCAGGCGGAATTCAGGCAATCGGGAAGAGTGGCGATTCTGCCAGGGCAATCGAGCCATCAGTTCAGCGGCACCGGCAACCAGGCGATCGGGACCCCGATGCGGGCGCACGCGCGCGTCGACTACTCGTCGAACCTGATCACGCAGCAGCTCTACCAGCAGAGCCTGTATCAGGCGTCCAACGCAACGCGAACAGTCGAAGCGGGGCTCACCGGCACCTGGGGCGGCGTCACGACGAGCGCGCTCGTTCAGCGCATCGAAACCTTCACGGGCGCCGACACATCGCAGCTGTACGGCAGCAACCCGCGGATTACCGCCGCCCTCGCGCCCCGGCGCCTGTTCGGGCTGCCCATCTACGGTTCGGTCGCCAACGACTTCGGCCGCTTGCCGTACCGCCAGGTGACGAACGGGAGAATCGCCAGCGACAGGAGCCTGACGCGTCTTGATGTCCTTCCGACGCTCCGCGCGGCGCTCTCCCGGTTGAGCTTCCTGACGTTCAACACGAGCGCGTCGTATCGCTCGACGTACTACACGCGCAGCGCCGATCTCAGTGGTCGCGTGACGGAAGAGCCGCTGCTGCGCCGCTACCTCGCTCTCCGCTCCGACGTCGTCGGCCCGGTGCTCGCGAAGATATGGGACACCCCTGGCAGCGGGTTCAGCGAGCGAATGAAACATCTCATCGAGCCGACGTTTGCCCTGGAGTACGTGCCGGCGATCGGCAATTCGGCACGCGTCCTGACGCTCACCGATTCGACCGACGTCATTCTCGGTGGTTCAACGCGCTTGACCTACGGCCTCAACAACCGCCTGCTCTATCGTAGGCGCACCCTCGACAGCTCGGCTGGTTCGACCATCCAGTTTCTGACGGTCGGTCTGCAGCAGACGTACTACATGACGCCCCGCGCAAGCCTGAACGACAACCAGTACGTCAGCACCGGCTTCCGATCGCGCGCGGTCGATTTGTCGGACATCGCGCTCAACATCAAGGTGACGCCAAGCGCGGCGCTCGATTCGACCGCGCGGGTCGAGTACGACGTACATGGCGAAGGACTGCACGTCATTACCATGGGCACGACCGCGCAGCTCGGGCGAAGCTCGACAACCATCAACTACAGCCGGTACCGGAAACAGTCGCCGGCCAAGCCCGAGAGCTCGTTGTCGTGGAGCTCGGCGCTGAACCTGCTGCAGGGGCGCGCGCGCGGCGCCTACTCGCTCACATGGGACATCGGCCGCGCGGGGATCCTCAACCAGAGCGTGGGGATGTCGTACCTGGCCCAATGCTGCGGCATCCAGGCCGAGTTCCAGAAATTCAAGTACCCGCAAAGCCGCTCGGACTTCCCGATTCCTTCTGATCGCCGGTTCAATGTCTCGTTCGTGCTTGCGGGTCTCGGCACGTTCTCGAATTTCTTCGGGGCCTTCGGCGGCCTGGTCGGCGCGGGGTCCTGACGTGAAAGGCTTGATTCTCAGCGGTGGGAAAGGCACGCGCCTGCGACCCCTCACCTACACGAGCGCCAAGCAGCTCGTCCCGGTCGCGAACAAGCCGGTGCTCTTTTACGGCATCGAGGCGATTGCCGCCGCCGGCATTCGGGACATCGGCATTGTCGTCGGCGACACGCAGGCGGAGATCCGCGCGGCCGTGGGCGACGGTTCCCGGTGGGGCGTTCGCGTCCAGTACATCGAGCAGGACGCACCGCTCGGCCTGGCCCACGCGGTCAAGATCAGTCAGCCGTTCATCGGCGACGATCCGTTCGTGATGTATTTAGGGGACAACCTCCTCAACAAAGGCATCACCCACTTCGTGGAGGAATTCGCGCGCGAGAAGCCGGCGGCGCAGATCCTGCTGGCGCGCGTCCCCGATCCACAGATGTTCGGCGTTGCGGAACTGCGCAACGGGATGGTCGTGCGCCTCGTCGAGAAGCCGAAGGAGCCGATCGGCGACCTCGCGCTCGTGGGCGTGTACATGTTCGGCCCGCAGATCTTCGAATCGGTCAACCGCATCACGCCGAGCTTCAGAAACGAGCTCGAGATCACCGACGCCATCCAGGATCTCATCGATCGCGGCCTGACCGTCCGCCCGCACATCGTCGACGGCTGGTGGAAGGATACGGGCAAGCTCGAAGACATGCTCGAGGCCAATCGCCTGATTCTGGATACGCAGGAGCGGCGCATCGACGGCGCCGTCGACGCGGAAAGCCGTGTCGAAGGGAAAGTTGTCGTCGAGGCTGGCGCGGTAGTGGAGCGATCCATCATCCGGGGCCCGGCAATCATCGGACGCGGCGCCCGCATCGTGCACGCCTACGTCGGCCCGTTCACGTCCATCATGAACGACGTCGACATCCAGGACTCCGAGATCGAACACAGTATCGTGCTGGAAGGATCGTCCGTGCGGGACCTCGCCAACCGCGTCATCGACAGCCTGATCGGCAAGAACGTGCGTATCTACCGGATTCCGGTCAAGCCGAGCGCGTACCGGTTCATGCTGGGAGACAATTCAGAAGTCGGCATCAGGTGGTGACATGACAAACCCGACGGCATCTACGACCACGGTCGCGAAGCAGCCCCGCATTCAGGGGGTGAAGACGAAATCGCTGCGGCTCATCCCGGATGAGCGCGGATGGCTGCTGGAGATCCTGCGGTCCGATGACCGCGACCTGTTCACGAAGTTCGGCCAGGTGTACGTGTCCGCCACGTACCCGGGGGTCGTCAAGGCCTGGCATTACCACCAGCAGCAGGTGGACAACTTCGCGTGCGTCGCGGGCATGGTGAAGCTCGTGTTGGTCGACACACGGCCGGACTCGGCTACCAAGGGGGCCGTCAACGAGTTTTTTGTCGGGGTCCAGAACCCAATGCTCGTGCAGGTGCCGAACCTCGTCTATCACGGCTGGAAGTGCATCAGCCCCGACACCGCGCTCGTCGTCAACGTGCCGAACGAGCCGTATCGCTACAGCGAGCCTGACGAATACCGCCTCGCGCCGCACGAGACGCTTCCCTACGATTGGACGCGCAAGGATGGTTGAGGTCCTGGTTACGGGTGGCGCCGGATTCATCGGCAGCAACTTCGTCCGGTACGCGCTCGGTGCCCACCCGGACTGGCGGGTGACGACGCTCGACAAGCTGACGTATGCGGGCCGCCGCGAGAATCTGCTAGACGTGATAACCCACCCGCGGCACGCGTTCGTCCACGGAGACATTGCGGATGCGGCGGTCAGCGGCCCGCTGGTCGAGCGCGCGGAACTGGTGGTGCACTTCGCGGCCGAGACGCACGTCGACCGCTCGATCCTGGCCGCCGGTGACTTCATCCGCACCGATGTCGAAGGAACGTTCGTGCTGCTCGAGGCGGCGCGGCGCGCGGCGCGCCTCCGGCGGTTCGTCCAGATTTCGACAGACGAGGTGTACGGCAGCGTGACGTCGGGCGCGAGCCGTGAGACCGACGAGCTGAAACCCCGTAATCCGTACGCCGCCAGCAAAGCGGGGGCGGATCGTCTGGCGTACAGCTATTGGGCGACCTACAGCCTTCCTGTCGTCATTACGAGGGCCTCGAACAATTACGGGCCGTATCAGTTTCCCGAGAAGGTCATCCCGCTCTTCGTCACCAACGCAATCGACGACATTCCCGTGCCGCTCTACGGTGACGGCAGACACACCCGTGACTGGCTGCACGTGAACGACCACTGTCAGGCCATCGACCTGCTGATTGAAAAGGCGACCGATGGCGAGGTCTACAACATCGGCGGGGGCAACGAGGTGATGAACGTCGACCTGACGAAGCGCATCCTCTCGAGCCTTGGCAAGCCGGCCTCGCTCGTCAACCCCGTTCCGGACCGTCCCGGTCACGACCGCCGCTACTGCCTGGATACGAGCAAGCTGCGCACCCTCGGGTGGATGCCGCAGGTGCCCTTTGAGGGCGGGCTTCGCGAGACGATCGACTGGTACCGCCACAACGAATGGTGGTGGCGGCCAGTCAAAGAAGCCGACCCCGCATTCCGGTCGTACTACCAGGCTCAGTACGAACGCCGGACGTGAGCCGCGTGAACGACGCGGGTCCGGTGCTCGTGACCGGCGCGGCCGGCTTTGCCGGAAGCCACCTCGTCGAGCACCTAGCCGGACGCTGCGACCTCACGGCATGGACGCGATCGGATCCACCGGCCGAAATGGCGAGCCTGGCCAGGTGGACGCGCGTCGACCTCCTCGATCGTGAACGCGTGCGCGCGGAAATCCTGGCGCTGCGCCCCGCGGCGGTGTACCACTGCGCGGGCGCGGCGCACGTGGCCGATTCCTGGCAGGATACGGTCGGACCGCTCGCGGGCAATGTGCTCACCACCCATTACCTCTTCGATGCGCTTCGGCGCGCAGGCGCGCCGTGCCGGGTGCTCGTCACGGGCTCCGCAACCGTCTATGCGGCGTCGGCCTCTCCACTGCACGAGGATTCGCCACTCGCCCCCGCCAGCCCGTACGCATTGAGCAAGCTCGCCCAGGAACAACTCGGGTGCCTGGCGGTGGGTGAAGATGGCGTCGACGTGATTCTCACGCGCCCGTTCAATCACACGGGACCGAGGCAGCGCCCGACGTTCGCGGCGCCAGGCATAGCGCGTCAGATCGCTTTGATCGAGCAGGGGGCGATGAAACCGCTGCTCAAGGTCGGTAATCTCGATGCGGAGCGTGATCTGACAGACGTGCGGGATACGGTCCGCGCGTACGCACTGCTCATGCAGCACGGAACACCAGCGACTCCCTACAACGTCGCCACCGGCGTGGCCAGGCCGATGCGAGCGATCGTCGACGCGTTGATCGAGCGATCGCGTGTCGCGATCGAGGTCGCGCAGGACCCGGCGCGGCTCAGGCCCCATGACATTCCGGTTCTCGTCGGCGATCCGACCCGGCTGCGCTCGGCGACGGGTTGGGCGCCGCTCATCGGTTTCGGCCGCATGCTCGACGACCTCCTCGAGTACTGGCGGGCATCGGTCCTGGCGAAGTGA
>JACPPO010000139.1 GCA_016190945.1 Acidobacteriota bacterium
ACGTCTTATTAGTAGGCCGCCGGCCCGCGCGTAACCCGCGGCGACCTCGCATCCTCGTGGGCGGTCGGATCTCCAGAGTCGATGGCGATTGTAGCCGGAATCCCACCGGCCCTCCCGGCGTGGTTACGCGCCAACGCTGGCGCGTAACCACGCAGACTGGTGAGGCGCGAGGCCGGGAAACGATTCATCAACCTGTACCTCCGGTCCGGTCGCACACGCGGTGCCTCGCCGGTTACGCGCGAGCCTCGCGCGTAACCACTCACAGCCGGTCCAAAGGACTCGTCACGCCCAGCGTGCCCTGGAGCCGCTCCGCGAGAGGCCCGCCGCCGCTACAGCCTGAGCCCTGAGGCCTCGGCCCCGGGGCCTACGGCTTGGCATCCCTCCAGTTGTCCGCAAACCCCACGTCAACCGTGAGCGGCACCGCCAACGAGACGACGCCCTCCATTCGTTCCCGCACAAGCTCGGCGGCTGACACCGCTTCTGCCTGCGGGCCTTCCAACAGCAGCTCGTCGTGCACGGTCAGGATCATGCGCGTCGCGAAGCCGCGTTTCGGCAGCTCGCCGTGCAGATCGATCATCGCCTTCTTCAAGATGTCCGCGGCCGTGCCCTGAATGGGCATGTTGACGGTGACGCGCTCGGCGGCCGAACGGATCTGACCGTTGCGGCTGTTCAACTCCGGCACAAGCCTCCGCCTTCCGAACATCGTCTTCACAACGCCCGTCTCCCGTGCGCGTGCCAGCGTGTCGTCGATGAAGCCCCGCACGCGCGGGAACCCCGCGAAGTACGCGTCGATGACCTCCTGGGCGGCCTCCTTGGTCACGCCGATGTCCTTGGCCAGCGTGAACGCCGTCTTCCCGTAGAGGAGCGCGTAGTTGATGATCTTCGCGCGCCGTCGCAACTCGTGCCTGTCGAGGCCGCTCGTCGCGCCGAACACCTTGACCGCGGTGCGGTCGTGGATGTCCTCGCCGCTGCGGAACGCGTCGATGAGCGCCTCTTCCTCGGCGAGATGCGCCAGCACGCGCAGCTCGATCTGCGAGTAATCAGCGGAAATGAGGACGTTGCCGGGCGCGGCGACGAACGCCCGCCGGATCTGCCGGCCCAGCTCGGTACGGATCGGGATGTTCTGGAGGTTGGGATCGGAGCTGCTGAGCCGGCCCGTCGCCGCCACGGCCTGGTTGAAGGAGGTGTGCACCCGCCCGGTGCCTGGATGGACAAGCTGGGGGAGCGCGTCGATGTACGTGCTCTTGAGCTTATGGAGGCCGCGCCATTCGAGGATGAGCCGCGGCAGCTCGTGAATAAGCGCCAGCTCTTCAAGGACTTCGACGGCCGTGGAGGCCGAGCGGGTCTTCCCGGTCTTTTTCAACGCCGGCAGCTGCAGCTTGTCAAACAGAATCTCCGCGAGCTGCTTCGGCGAGTTGACGTTGAACTCCTGTCCCGCCAGCTCGAAAATCCGCGTTGCCGAACGCGCCAGCTCGACTTCGATGTGCTGGGATTGAGCCTCCAGCGCGGGGCCGTCGATGCGAATGCCCGCGCGCTCGATATCGGCGAGCACCGGAAGCAGGGGCATCTCGAGCTCGCGAAACACCTCGACAAGTTGATCGGTGACGAGGAGTGGCGCGAGTCGGTTCGACAGCTGCCAGGCGAGATCCGCCCGCTCCCCCGCGAAATCGAGCGCCGCCTCCGGCGCTATCCGGGAGAGCGGCAGCGCCTTTGCGCCGCGACCGCAGACGTCTTCTTCGGTGAGCGCCTTGTAACCGAGGTGCTCGAGCGACGTCTCTTCCAGCGGGTGGTCGGAGCGCGTCGCGTCGAGCAGGTAACTCGCCAGCATCGAGTCGAACGCCAATCCCCGCAGCGTCACGCCGTGCGTTGCGAGCACCACGGTGTCGAACTTCAAGTCGTGACCGGCCTTGCGGAGAGTTTCGTCCTCGAGCACGGGCTGCAGACGGTGGAGAACCGCCCGCCGATCCACCCGCGCCCCAGCCGGGTCAGGCAGCAAGTCCCCGCTGCCCCCCCCGGCCTCATGGCCCAGGGGGACATATCGGGCCTGTCGATCGGCGGTCGAAAATGCGATGCCGACGATCGCTGCCCGCATCGCCGAGGGCTGATCCGGAATCACGCGCAGGGCGAATTCACTGGCCGCGCGCAGCTCGGCAATGAGGACGTCGAGGTCCGGGAGCGATGTGACCAGCGCATAGTCCTTCTGGATGGTCCCTGCCGTCGGCGCGTACTCGTTCATCAGCGAGCGGAACGCGAGGCGGGAAAACAGCTCGTAGCACCGCTCGCGCGCCGCGCCTCGGTACCGGAGCGACTCGAAGTCCACGTCGAGCGGCACGTCGCACCGGATGGTCACCAGCTCTCGGCTGCGAAGCGCTTCAGCGCGATGGGCGACGAGCGTCTCCCGATACTTCCTCTGCGTCAGCTCGCCGGCCCGGTCGAGGAGGGCATCGAGGCCCCCGTACTCGGTGATGAGGTCGATGGCCCCTTTCTTCCCAACCCCCGGCACCCCGGACACGTTGTCGCTCGTATCGCCCACGAGCGCCAGCACGTCGACAACATGCTTCGGAGCGACCCCGAACTTTTCGGCGACCGCCGTCTCGTCGAACCACCCGCCGTCCTCCCGAGGGTCGTACACGCGGATGGCGCCCCCCGCACGGTCGTCGTGCACGAGCTGGAAAAAGTCCTTGTCGATCGAGACGATGGCCACTTCAAAGCCCGCGGCGGCGGCGCGCGTCGCCATGGCGCCGATGACGTCGTCGGCTTCGTAGCCGGGCGCAGTGACGATCGGGACGCCGAGCGCTTCGCACGCCTCGTGGACCCAGGCGATCTGTTCGGCGAGATCGTCGGGCATGGCCGCGCGATTGGCCTTGTAGTCCGCGACAAGCGTGTCCCTGAACGTGGGTCCGGCGAGGTCGAACGACGCCGCGATATAGGCAGGATGATGATCGTTCATCAGCTTCCGCAGCATCGTCACGAAGACGTATACCGCGTGCGTGGTCCGCCCTTCCTGGTTCGACAGCCCTTTCCCACGGAACGCGTGGTAGGCACGGTACATCTGGGAGCTGCCGTCGATCAGGAACAGGGTGGGACGCGGCATTACCGGGAAGTGGTTGCGATAAGGATATCATTGGGCTTCATGCCGTCCGGAGTGGTACGCCGCGCGCGCTCTCCGTTGCTCCTCCTGCTTGTGGTCTCCGCGACCGCCGCGGGTTGCTCCGCCAATGGTGTCTTCAAGCAGAAGTACGAGTATGAGGAAGAGCTGTACCTCTCGCTTGACGGATCCGCAACGCTGAATGTGAACGCGTCAGTGGCCTCTCTTGTTGCGCTTCGCGGCGCCAATTTCGATCCCGACCCTCGCGCCCGCATCGACCGCAACCGCGTGCGCGCGCTGTTCGAGGGAGAGGGCGCGCGCGTCTCGGTCAGCCTTGCGCGCCGCGACCTCCGCCGCTTCGTGCATGCGAGCGTCAGGGCGGACGACGTCCGGCAGCTGTCGCGGCTTGCCCCCTTCGCATGGTCGGCGTATCGTTTCGACCGTCGCGACGACATCTTCGAATTCCGGCAGATCGTCGGGCCGTCAGCGGGAGGAAAGGACGGCGCGATTCAGTGGACAGGCGAAGAACTCGTCGCGTTCCGGATGCATCTGCCGAGCGAGATCCTGTTTCACAATGCGCCATCGGGTGACGTCGAGCGGGGCAACATCCTCGAGTGGGAGCAGCCGCTGAGCGATCGGCTTGCAGGCCGGCCGGTCGACATCGAGGTCGATCTCGAGTCCGAGTCGATTCTCTACACCACCCTATTGCTCTTTGGATTCACAATTGTCGCTGCTGTGGCGGCGCTGGCGCTGGTCATCTGGCGGATCGCGCGCCGCGGGCGGGAAGGCGAAATCGTGGAGCCCCCGCCGCCGGCACCTGCGCGGGGAAGCGCCTAGCGTCGTCGAGGACCCGCGCATGACTGAATCGGGGTTCGGCGCCAAGCCGGCCATCCTGCGCTGCGGCCGGTGCGGGAAGTTCGTCGACTGGCAGGATTCCCGGCTGCAGGTGGTGTGTGACTGCCGGCCGCACCTGGAACTGCCGCCCGTCCTCGTCCGTGAAGCGACGCCTGCGGACCGGGAAAAGGCGCTGGCGCTGTTCAAGCGCGATTTCGGTCCGGCGCAGCTCGTCGCCTATGGCGAAACCGTCCTGCTGGATCGCGCCGCGCTGCTCGTGGCGGAAACCGACGGTGAAATCGCCGGAGCGCTGGCGTGGCGTCCCTTCGACGGCGCGCTCCACATCCTCGCTCTTGCCACGGATCCCATGTGGCAGCGCGCGGGCGTCGGCGGGTATCTCGTGGCCGAAGCGGAGTTGCTCGCCCGCCGCCAGGACCTGCCGCGGGTGATCGTGACCATCAGCAACGACAATCTGCCGGCGCTGTACTTTTACCAGCGACGCGGGTATCGGGTCTCGGCGATCCTTCGCGACTCGATCGCAGCCCACACACGAAGCCAGCAGGCGGTCGGATTTGCAGGAATTCCGATTCTCGACGAGATTCAGCTGGCGAAGGATCTCTAGCGCGGGGGAGCCGGAGAGCTTTAGGCCCCCGGATCAGACGGGACGCGGTCGGGTGCCGCGCCCCGCTTCAGGATTCAGAGCCGTTCCAGGTCGGCTTCGACCTCGGCGTCGGTCTTCAGATTGCTCGTTACCGAGAAGGCGCCGAGCCCGCTGGCGATCGACCGCGCAAGCATCCGGTCGACGTTGCTGTTCACGACCCCCTCGAGGGTGACGCGTCCGTTCTCCACGACGATATGGATCGGCGGGTTCACCATCGACCCATAAGCCCAGAAGTTGGAATTTCCGTAGATCGCCCGCGAGATCCGCAGTCGCAGTTCGTCGTCAAACAGCGACACCGGCAGGACGGCGATCTCGTTGTTCACCTGGCGAACGCCTTCCACACTCGCAACCCGCCGCGCGATCTCCTCGCGCTTGAACGGCATCGTCACCTTGCCGGTGAGCGTCACGACGCCCTCCTCTAGCTGCGCCTGGATACTGTCGAAGATCGTGAACTGCGGATATCGCAGCACCCGCCGCGACACGTCCTGGAAGATCTGGAGATCTTCCCGGCCCGCCGCCCAGGCTGGAGCGACCATCGCCAACGTCACGATGGCTGTGGCAACAACCCTGCCAAACATATCTCTCCTCCTCCTGTTTGTGTGGTGCGATATCGCACCTTCGCACCGTTACCAGCGGGGACTCGCCCCGTCCATGGACAAGGCAAAGACATTGCCAGCGTCAATCCGTTCGGGAAGGCCTTGATTGTGGCGCGGTTTGACTGGTTCTCTGGGACTGTCCTCGGCCGTGCACAGTTAGAGGATGAGCATCGTCGCGACCCCGGCGGCGATGAGGAGGACTTGCCGCATCGAGGAGGCATCGGTGCGGCCGCGGTGGAGTCCGGGAATCAGGTCCGCCATCGCGACATAAAGAAAGCTCGCGGCAGCCAGCGCCAGAAAGTAAGGGAGCATCCGCGGCACCTTGTCGAGCGCCAGGAAGGCACCGACGGCGCCGGCGGCGCTCGCCGCCCCGGAGAGTACGTTCAGCAAGAGCGCCCTGCCGCGCGAATAGCCCGCGTGAAGGAGGATGGCGAAATCGCCGACCTCCTGCGGGATTTCATGGGCCGCGACGGCGACAGCGGTGCTGACGCCCAGCGGCACCGATGTCATCACAGCGGTCGCTATGACGGCGCCGTCCACGAAATTGTGAAAGGCATCGCCGACCAGCACCACGAACACACTACTCTCGTGCACTTCGCAGTCATGGATGTGGCAGTGGCGCCAGAGGACGAGTTTTTCGAGGACGAAGAGCGACAGGATGCCCAGGAGCAGCGTGGTGAAAACGCGCGGTGGCGGCAGTTGCTCCAGGCTGGTCGGCAGCAGCGCCAGCATCGACACGCCAAGCAGCGCGCCGACCGCGTAACTGACGAGCCACGGAATCAGCCTCGAGCGAACGGAATCCTTGACGAGAAGCACACCGGAGGCAACAAGCAGACCGCCGAGCCCGCCGATGAGGCTCAAACCGATCGCGATGAGGAACGTGGACACGCACAGGGATTATGACGCGATATACCCGCGCCGCGCGCGGACGGCCAGGCGGCGATCCTTCACTTCCACCCGGATCGCGTGCCACCGCCCGTCCTTTTTCCCCGGGCTCGCGTAGCCGAGGTAATACTGCTTGCTCAATTCGTCGGCGATCCGGGCCGTCGCGCCGTCGAGATCGCCGAAACCGCGGACGACCTCGGTGCGACCGCCGGTGTCATCCGTGATCTGACGGAGGGCGTCGGCATTCACGCGCTCCGCCGTCCGCACGCGCGATCCGCCTCCTCCAATAATGGGCGGGAGGCGACGCCGGGGGCCCCGGCCGGGAATCGGGAACGGCATCGGAATGGGAAGCTGGATCGTCGGACCCGTCCGGACGGTTATCGCCGTGCCGTCCACGCCCAGCGCGTACACCAGCACCTCGCTTTCCCGAATGAGCTGCCGCAGTTCGCCGCCCGACACGCTGCTGTTGGTGTCGTTGCCATCGGAGATGACCAGAAGCGCCTTCTTCGGATGGCGCCCGATGCCGGCCAGTGGTAGGGCATCGGCAATCGCGTCGTACATGGCCGTGCCCCCGGCGGGCGTCGCACGCGCAACCGCGCGGCTGATGACGCGTCGATCCGTCGTCCACTCCTGGACGAGGTCCGGCCGGTTGGCGAACTCGAGGAAGAAAAGCTCGTCGTCTTCGCCGAGCAGATCGTAGATGAATCGGTCGATGGCGGCACGGGCAGCGGACATCTTGTCGGGCGTCATGCTGCCGCTAGCGTCGAGCAGGATGCCGAGGCTCACGGGCACCCGGTCGTTGTTGAAGTGCGTGACTTCCTGCCGCGCCCCGTCCTCGAACACAACGAAGTCTTCCTTGCGAAGTCCCGAGACGAACCGGCCGTTATCGTCAGTCACCGTGGCGGTCACGTTGACGAGCTCCACGCCGCTGCGAAAGCTGAATCCCTCCTGGTTCTGCGCGGCGAGGGTCGCCGCAGCGAATGCGAGAAGCAGGGGGGAGATGGCGCGCATGGATTCTCAGGTCGCGGAAACTCGAAAGTCTCCGCGCATTATGGACCGGAGGCAAAAGCCTTGCCTGATGCGTCCGAGCGGATTCTAGCCGCTTCTTGACCCCGCGAGGCGCAGGTGTGGCCGTTACGGGACGGGGCCGTGTCCTGAACTTTTGACTTTCAACTTTTGACTTTTCACTTTATTTGAGCCCCTCCGTGAACCGGTAGCCTTCGCGCTCGGCGATTGGGCGGGCGGCACGGAAGCCGGCTGCGCCAAGTGCGTCCACGGCGGCGCCGGGGTGCGGCGGCTCAGGTCGGGCGCGTAACCACGCCGGAATTCCCCGGCGCGGACCTTTTTCGAGGATGACGATGCGTCCCCCCGTGCGCAGCACACGGTGTCCCTCGCGCAGCATCGCCACGCCGGAGGCGTCCTTGAGCGAGGGGAGTGCATCCGCGGCGGCATGCAACACAATCGCATCGAAGGAGTCGCTCGCAAACGACAGCGAGTCGAGCGGCGTCACCTGTACGTCAACAAGGACGCCGGCCGTCGCGGCGGCGGCGCGTGCCTTCGCTGCGGTGCCCTCGTCGTTGACCGCGATCGCCGCATGACCGCTCAATCCAACCTTCGCGGCGATGGCGCCGGCGAGCGATGGATCATCGATCCCGATCTGCAACGCGCGCTCACCCATCCGCACGCCGCTCATCACGACGGGAAGCCGTTCCAGACTGGACTTGCGGAGAAAAAACATCGAAATCCCTATGATATAGTCGCCGATTGTGACTGCACCACTCGAAATTGCCCCTACGCGCGGCAGGCTCGGCGTGCTGCTCGTGGGTCTCGGCGCGGTCAGCACGACCACGATCGCCGGCGTTTGCGCGATTCGCCGGGGACTGGCACTGCCGATTGGTTCGCTGACACAGATGGGGACGATCCGCCTCGGTAAACGTACTGAGGCACGCGTGCCGCGCATCAAGGACTTCGTGCCGCTGGCCGAGCTCGACGACATCGTCTTCGGCGGCTGGGACATTTTTGAGGAGGACTGTTATGCCGCGGCCCGCACCGCCGGGGTGCTGGAACCGGCGCAACTGGAGCAGGTGCGCGGGGAGCTCGAAGCGATCCGGCCGATGCGGGCGGTGTTCGACCGCCGCTACGTCAAGCGGCTTGACGGCCCGAACGTCAAGAAGGGCAGGAACAAGCGCGACCTCGCCGAGCAGGTCGTCGCCGACATTCGCGCGTTCAAGCAGCGGCATGGCTGTGATCGCCTGGTGATGGTCTGGTGCGGCAGCACCGAGGTCTACATGAAACAGACGGCCGCGCACGCGACCGTCGCAACCTTCGAGCGGGCGCTCGAACAGAGCGACGAGGCGATCCCCTCGAGCATGGTATACGCGTACGCCGCAATCCGCGAGGGGATGCCGTTCGCCAATGCGGCTCCAAACCTGACGGCCGACGTCCCCGCCCTGCTGGAGCTGGCGGCGCGCACGAAGGCGCCGGTCGCCGGCAACGACATGAAGACCGGGCAGACGCTGATCAAGACGATCATCGCGCCAGGGCTTAAGGCGCGGCTGCTCGGCGTGAAGGGCTGGTACTCCACAAACATCCTCGGCAACCGCGACGGCGAAGTACTGGACGACCCGGAGTCGTTCAAGACGAAGGAAGAGAGCAAGAAGTCGGCGCTCGATTACATCTTTCAGCCGCAGCTCTATCCGGAGCTGTACAAGGATCTCTGCCACGTCGTTCGCATCAACTACTACCCGCCCCGCGGCGACAACAAAGAGGGGTGGGACAACATCGATCTCGTCGGGTGGCTCGGCTATCCGATGCAGCTGAAGATCAACTTCCTGTGCCGGGACAGCATCCTGGCGGCGCCGATCGTGCTCGACTCAGCGCTCTTTCTCGATCTGGCCAAGCGCGCGGGGATGTCGGGAATCCAGGAGTGGCTCTCCTTTTACTACAAGGCGCCGATGCACGCTCCGGAGGTCTATCCCGAGCATGACCTGTTCATCCAGCTGATGAAGCTGAAGAACACCTTGCGGTACATGCAGGGCGAGCAGCTCATCACTCATCTCGGCCGGGAGTACTACGACTAGATTCTAGTCGATCGACATCCCGTCGCGCGTGGGAGTCACGGCGCGTCCGATAACGGCGTCAACACGCTCGACGCGATTGCCGCCTGCCTTCTTCGCGCGGTCCGCCGCCTCCTCCGCTTCCGTCAGTAGCTGCTCTGCCCGGACGCTCTGGTCCACCGACTCCGCGATCAGCACGCCTACCGAGACCGTCACCGGAAACTGCTGATCGGAGCGGTAATCGCGCAGCTGAAGCCGCTCCTGGACCATGATCCGCACGCGGTCGGCGAGGCGCTCCGCGTTTGCGCGCTGCGTTTCCGGCAGGAGGACGGCGAAGCCGTCCCCGGACGACCGCGCCACCCAGTCCGTTTCGCGGAAGTAGTTCCGGACCACGATGCCAATGCGCTCGATCACGCGATCGCCGGCGCCGTAGCCGTGCGTGGCGTTGATCTCGGCCAGGCGATCGACGTCGAGGAGAATCAGCGCGAAGGGGTGACCAAACCGTTCGGCTCGCTGAACCTCTTTTTCGAGAGCGGCCAGGAAGACCGCCCTCGTCTGCAGGGTGGTCAGCGAGTCGACGATGCCCGCGCTGCCCTTTTCGCGGGTGGCGTACTCGGAAAACGCCGCGCACACGTCGAACGACGCCCGGCGCACCATCTGCGCAATGACCGGCCATGGTTGGGACGTGGCGCCGAATGATTCTTCGGCCGCGAGCTCGTCGAGGGCGGATCGTTCCATCAGGTACACGACGTTGAAGGCGACGTGGACGTCAATGTCCTTCTCCCCCATCATTTGTCCAAGTTCCGCGACGGTGGCGGTCCGAGAATCGAGCGTGCCCTCCCGTACTGTGTGTGTGATGAGCTGGAAGAGGAGGCCGGCGAAGCGGGTGCGATCGCCGAGGGCGACGCCCTCCATGCCCGCGAACGCATAGACGGCGATCGTGTCCTTGACGATCGCCTCCGCGCGCGCCTGAAGGGAGCGCGCGACGTGCGTGCGCAGTTCGACTGCATCCTGCACGTGCTCGCTATCGGCGCCTGGGCGATCCGCCACCATGGGGAATGGTAGTCCAGTAAACTCTACAGGACATTTGCGCTAATATTGTCGGGTTGCGCGGACCTGCAGACGTGTTATCCGGTTACAAAATTCGCCTGTCTACCGTAAAGGAACAAAGTAGCCGAAATGCACGAGGGGACGTGCTCACAGATCCCAGGGGGTTTCCGTGCGTACGATGATCGGGGAGTGTCTCCGCCAGGCGGGGATCATCACCGAGAGCGACTTGCAGGCCGCGCTGGTCGAACACAAACGGTCCGGCGAGCGCCTGGGGTCTGTGCTCATCCGGATGAACCTGGCGACGGAGCGCCAGATTGCGAAGGCGCTCGCCTATCAGCTGGGGTTCTCCTACGTCGATCTGGTTGAGCGCCCGCCCGAGACCGCCGCGGTCGTCGTGATCCCCAAAGACGTCGCGCTCAAGCGCAACTGCATCGCCGTGGCTGTCGAGAAGAACATCCTCACGGTGGCGATGTCGGACCCGTTGCTGTTCACGCTGGTACAGGACCTCGAGTTCCAGACCGGCTATCGAATCAAGCAGGTCGTCGCGACGCGCGAGGAAATCATCGACGCCATTCATCGGTGGTATCCCGACAAGGCGCTCGCGCGCGTGACGCCGCATGGCGCCGGCCTCGATGGCCGCGGGGCGCGCTTCGCAGGCACCGCCGAAACGGCCGGGGGGGGCACGCTCGCGCCGCTGACCGACGGTCTCGGGTTCGGCGCACGCCCGGACGAGGACGTGTTCGAGCAGACCGCCGCGGCCGTGCGTGTCACGCCGGAGACCGCGCCGATCATCGACATGGTCGACCTGGTGATCAAGAGCGCGCTCAAGAGCCGGGCGAGCGACATTCACATCGAGCCGACCGAAGGCGACGTCGTCGTGCGTCATCGTTTGGACGGCCTGTTGAAAGAAGTGATGGACCTGCCGAAGTGGGTTCATGAAGGGCTGGTCGCCCGCATCAAGATCATGGCCGGCATGGACATCGCCGAGAAGCGTTTGCCGCAGGACGGCCGTATCCGCGCAAGCGGCGAGGACGGGCAGGAAATCGACCTGCGCGTGTCGACGCTGCGGACGATCTTCGGCGAAAAGATTGTGCTGCGCCTTCTCGACCATCGCAGGGGCGTCGCGCCCCTCGAAGAGCTCGGGTTCTCGGCGGCGGCCCTCGATCAGATCCGGTTCTTCCTGCGCCATCAGCACGGGATGATTCTCGTGGTCGGTCCGACCGGGTCCGGCAAGACGACTACACTGTGCTCGGCGCTGACGGCCATTCGATCGGAGCGGACGAACATTGTCACCATCGAAGACCCGGTCGAGTATCAGATTCCAGGCGTCAATCAGACTCAGATCAACTCCAAGATCAACCTGACGTTCGCCAGCGCGCTGCGTTCGATCCTGCGCCAGGATCCCGACGTGGTACTGGTCGGCGAAATCCGCGATCAGGAAACGGCGCGCATCGCGATGCAGGCGTCGCAGACCGGCCACCTGGTACTGTCGACCCTCCATACCGACGATGCGCCGTCCTGCGTGACGCGCCTGACGGACATCGGCATCGAGCCGTATGTGTCCGCGTCCGCGCTCATTGGCGTCGTTGCGCAGCGCCTAGTGCGCCGGCTATGCACGCACTGCCGGCGTCCGTACACGCCCGAGAGCGACACGCTCCGCGCGATGAGCGTCACCGAGGCTGAGGCGGCCACGCTGACCTTCCACCGCGCGGTAGGCTGCGACCAGTGCAACCAGACCGGCTATCGCGGCCGCGTCGGCATCTACGAAATCATGTCCGTCAGCGACGAGCTGCGGCGCCAGATAGCGCAGAAGGGCACCGAGGCGCAGCTCCGCGACGCCGCGCTGGCGGCCGGCATGATCTCGCTCGGCGAGGACGGCTTGTCGAAAGTGAAGGCGGGGGTCACGACCCCGCAGGAGCTGCTGCGGGTCGTCACCGAAGTGCGCGAGACAGAGGCAGTGTGTCCCGACTGCGGGATGAATGTGGGGCGCGACTTCGTCGCGTGCCCGAGCTGCGGGCATCGCGTTAGCAGGGGTTGTCCGCACTGTGGCCGGCCGATGCAGTCGGAGTGGAAGTTCTGCCCGTACTGCGCGAAGAGTGCTCTGCCGGCCCCATCCAAGCCTCGGTCGCGGAAGCTGGCGCCCAAGCGGGGGGTTCCCGAGCTCCCGGCAGCCAGCAACGTCGCCGAATTCAAGAAATAGCCGAAGCTGCCTCCGCCGGCGGACTTCTCCGTCCGGTAAACTCACAGGGCGGTGCAGAGTTACTACGACATGCTGGAGGTCGCCCCGACGGCGACCGTCGACGAGGTCAAGCGCGCCTTCCGCCGCGAGATCGCCAGGTACCACCCGGACAAAGTCCAGCACCTCGGCCGGGAATTCCAGGAAATCGCCGCGGTCAAAGCGGCGGAGCTCACACAGGCGTACAAGACCCTCACCGATGAGTCGTTGCGCGCCGACTACGATGCGCAACTGCAGGCAGGGGTCGACTTGCGCCGCCGCTCGGGCGCCGCGCCGCCTCACCCGCGGGCGGAGGAGCCCTCTGCGCGCCCGGAGACGACCGAGCGGCCCGCCGATGGCCACGCACCGGTTGCCGAGCCCGAACCGGAATCGGGCCGTGCAACACCGTTCTCACGAGACCGGGCCGGCGCCAGCGACTTGGTCCGGAAAGCCGCCGTGATGCGCTTCCGCCAGACGCTGAACCAGGAATTCGGCCAATGCGATGAGGCGCCGGTCCAGGGCTTTGACGTCGCGTGCCTACCTCCCAAGGGAGGATTCTTCAGCCGCAGCGTTCCGCCACG
This sequence comes from Acidobacteriota bacterium, assembly GCA_016190945.1. GTDB lineage: Bacteria > Acidobacteriota > Vicinamibacteria > Vicinamibacterales > UBA2999 > JACPPO01. Next base: position 12,967 of record JACPPO010000139.1, read on the forward strand.
GATGCTTGGCCGGTTTGTCCCGCAGGTGGATGCGGCCTCGGTGCAGGAGAGCTGGGCGATGGCGTCGCGGATGAAGCGGGATGATCAACGCGATCTGTGCGTCTTTATCATGGGCCCGACCGTGGCCCCCGCGGGAGAGCTGAGCAGGGCGATCGCCGAGCAGCGGCGCAAATCGATGCCGGCGGGCGGCAAGCTCGTCATGGTGCCAGTGAACACCAGGACCTGGTCCGCCCACATCCCGCATGACGCGCCTCCCATGGTGAAAGCACTGGTCACGCGCCTGCAATCCGGCTGAGGGCCATGCCTCTCATCGAAACCCATGACCTGTGGAAGACGTACGTGATGGGCGCTGAGGAGATCCATGCGCTGCGCGGCGTGTCGGTCGAGATCGAGCGCGGTGAATACATCGCCATCATGGGCCCTTCCGGTTCAGGCAAGTCGACGCTGATGAATCTAATGGGCTGCCTCGACACCCCGACCACGGGCAGCTACCTGCTGAACGGCAAGCGTGTCGGCGACATGAACGACAACGAGCTGGCGCGGATCCGCAACGAGGAAATCGGATTCGTCTTCCAGACGTTCAACCTGCTTCCGCGCGCCTCCGCGCTGCATAACGTGGAGCTTCCGCTGGTCTACGCCGGCGTCGCGGCCAGGAATCGCGAGGCTCGCGCGAAAGCCGCGCTCGAGAAGGTGGATTTGCTGCCACGCATGACACACCGGCCGAACGAGCTCTCGGGCGGCCAGCGTCAGCGCGTGGCGATCGCGCGCGCGCTGGTGAACAATCCTTCGCTGCTCCTGGCCGACGAACCCACCGGCAATCTCGACTCGAAGACCGGCGCGGAGATCATGGCGCTCTTTGCGCGCCTGCACCAGGCCGGAAACACCATCGTGCTCATCACTCATGAGGCCGACGTCGCGGCGTTCGCGCACCGCATTCTTCATTTGAAAGACGGCCAGGTGGAGAAGGACGTCAGGCGTGCGGCATGACGGCTGCGGCGTCCCTAACGGGACGGGATCTACGGTATCAGCCGGAGGACAGAATAAGCTGTCCCCGCCAGTGCCCAGAACAACAGCCCGGTGACGACGAGACGATAGGCCGCACGCCGGGCGTCAGCGCTCATGACTGTTACCAAGATTCGCCTCTTGACCTTTGCCCTTTGACCTGCGTTATCAGACCGCCGCCCAGTGCGACGGGCCGATTTCCCTGAGCGGCGCCTCGCGGTCAAACGATGCGGGATCGAGCGGGATTCGCCGACGCGGCGCGTCCGGATCGAGCACCGGGACTGCGCTGAGCAACGCGCGCGTGTACGGGTGCGTGGGGTTGGCGAACAGCGCCCGGGTGTCTCCCCTCTCCACGATCCTGCCCAGGTACATCACTGCCACGCGGCCGCAGAGGTGTTCCACAAGCCGCAGATCGTGTGCGATGAAGAGATAGGTGAGCTTGAGGCGCTCTTTCAGCTCCAGCATCAGCCGGACCACCTGTGCCTGAATGGAGACGTCGAGCGCCGACACGGCCTCGTCCGCGATGATCAGGGCGGGATTGAGCGCGAGCGCGCGGGCGATCCCGACGCGCTGGCGTTGGCCGCCGCTGAATTCATGTGGATACCGCGTGAGGTGGTCCGGGTCGAGACCGACGAGTTCGAACAGGTCGGCGACGTGCCCCCGTCGCTCGGTCTTCGACCCGATCTTGTGAATGATCAGCGGCTCTTCCACGATGTCTGCCGCCCGCATTCTCGGGTTCAACGACGAATAGGGATCCTGAAAGACGATCTGCATGTCGCGCCGCGCCTGGCGCATGCGGGCTCGCGAAAACCGGAGGACATTCTCACCGCGGAAGAGCACCTCGCCAGACGAGGGCTCGACCAGCCGCAGAATGCACCGTCCCGTGGTGCTCTTCCCGCTGCCCGACTCGCCAACGAGGCCGAACATTTCGCCTTCATCCACCGAAAGGCTCACGTCGTCGACCGCTTTGACGACGGAAGGCGGACGCCACAAGCTCTGCTTCCGCACGAAATACTTGACCAGATGGCGCACTTCGAGGAGGGACGGGGTCGGACCCGCTGCACGCGTCGACTCAAGGCCGTGAGTCATTGCGGGAAGGGGGGTCCGGTCCGGGCACCGGGCACCGCGGCCAGGAGACTCCGCGTGTAGTCGTGGACAGGCGCGCGAAGAATCTGCCTGACCGGGCCTTGTTCCACGAGCGCGCCCCGGTGCATCACCGCGACCCGATCGGCCATTTCGGCAATGACGCCGAAGTCGTGCGTGATCAGGAGAAGCGCGAGGTTGTACTGCGCGCGTAACTCGCGCAGCAGATCGAGCACCTGGGCCTGGATCGTCACGTCGAGCGCCGTCGTCGGCTCGTCCGCAATGACGAGCGCCGGATGACAGGCGAGCGCGATGGCGATCGTGACCCTCTGTCGCATTCCACCGGACAGCTGATGCGGGTAGTCCCGCGCTCGCCGTGCCGCATCCGGAATGTGCACCGCGTTGAGGAGTTCGACGGCGCGCTTCCGCGCCTCGCGCGCGCCGGCCCGGCCGTGGACCGTCAGGGCTTCGGCGATCTGATCGCCGACGCGCATCACGGGATTGAGCGCGGTCATCGGCTCCTGGAAGATCAGCGAGATGCGGGCGCCTCGAATCCGCCGCATGTCGCGTTCTGGCAGCGCGAGGAGGTCGCGCCCTTCGAACATGATGCGGCCCGCTGCGACGCGGCCAGGCGGTTGAAGCAGGCGGAGAATCGCAAACGCGGTGACCGATTTGCCGCTGCCCGACTCGCCAACGAGGCCGAGGGTTTCACCCGGGGCAATCTGAAAGGTCACGGCGTCCACCGCCGTGACGGTCGACCGCGTTCCCTCGAAAGCCACAGTGAGATGCTGGACGTCCAGGAGCGGGTCGGCCATCACGCGGTGGAAACGTCCTGATACTCGCCGAAGACCCGCCGAAGCGCGTCGGCGATTTCGCCGAGCGTGGCGCGCTGTTCCACGGCCGCGATGATCGGAGGCACGAGGTTCGATCCGTCCTGCGCGGCCTGCTCGACGCGGGCAAGCGCCTCGCGCCAATCGTGCTGGCCGCGGCCGGCACGCACGGCGCGAACCCGCTCGACCTGTTGGCGCTCCAGCTCGGGATCCAGGCGGAAGCCCGTGCTGGTCCGGTCCGCCACCGCCTCGTCCCGCTGGACGAAGCGGTTCACGCCCACGACCACCGCCTCGCCCGCGTCGATCGCCTGCTGCGCGCGGTATGCGGCATCCTGGATCTGCCGCTGGATGTAGCCCGTCTCGACCGCAACGAGCGCCCCGCCGGTCGCGTCAATCCGCGCGAGCAGTTCGGTGGCTTCGCGCTCGATGCGGTTGGTCAGCGCCTCGACCGTATACGCGCCCGCCACCGGGTCCACGGTGTTCGCGACGCCGCTTTCGTGCAGGAGGATCTGCTGCGTGCGAAGGGCAATCATGGCGCTCTCCTCGGTCGGCAGCGCGAGCGCTTCGTCACGACCGTTGCAGTGCAGCGACTGCGTGCCTCCAAGCACCGCCGCGAGCGCCTGCAGCGCGACCCGCACGATGTTGTTGTCGGGCTGCTGGGCCGTCAGCGTACTGCCCGCCGTCTGCGTGTGGAACCGAAGCTGCTGCGCCCGCGGGTGTGTCGCGCCGAAGCGGTCGCGCATGATCCGCGCCCACATCCGTCGCGCCGCGCGGAACTTGGCGATCTCCTCGAGAAAATTGTTATGGGCGTTGAAGAAGAAGGAGATCCGCCGGCCGAAGGTGTTGACGTCGAGACCGGCGTCGATGGCCGCCTGCGCGTACACGCCGGCGTGCGCCAGCGTGAACGCCACCTCCTGGACGGCGGTCGCGCCCGCTTCGCGGATGTGATAACCGCTGATCGAAATCGTATTCCACTGCGGCATCTCGCGCGCGCAATACGCCATGATGTCGGTCGCGATGCGCAACGACGGCCGCGGCGGATAGATGTAGGTACCCCGCGCGACGTACTCCTTGAGAATGTCATTCTGAAGTGTGCCCGACAGCTCGTGGAGGGCAGCACCCTGTCGCCTCGCGACCGCCGCGTAAAGTGCGAGCAGGATGATGGCCGTGGCGTTGATGGTCATCGACGTCGAGACTCGCTCGAGTGGAATCCCGTCGAAGAGCGCGGCCATGTCCTCTATCGAGTCGATGGCGACACCGACCCTGCCGACCTCGCCCCCTGCCAGCGAATGATCCGAGTCGTAACCGATCTGGGTCGGGAGGTCGAACGCGACGCTCAGCCCGCTCACGCCATGGGCGAGCAGATAGCGAAAGCGGCGGTTCGACTCGGGTGCGGTCGCGAAACCCGCGTACTGGCGCACGGTCCAGGCGCGGCCTCGGTACATATCGGACTGGACGCCGCGGGTGAAGGGAAAGAGGCCCGGAGCACCGATATCCCGCTCGAAATCGGAGTCTGCCAGGTCCTCCGGCGCCGCGAAGTTGCGCGATTGCGGGCGCGTGGGCATCGGCGTCGGGATTTTACTCCGCAGCAGATAAGAGGCGGGTCGTCTCTTAGTAGTAGACCCGAATGGCGGCGAAACACGCCGGTTTGTTGACACCTTCGGGCGGTGCCTCTACAATGCCCCCAGTCTTCCTTGAAGGCTAAACCCCTGTGAATGAAACCTTTGGCGCCCGATCCCTGCCGATCTCGCCGGTCTGGCAGGTTCGCATTGGGAGACGCCCCATCCCGGCCCGGCGGCGGGTGAGGAGGAGCAGGATATGGATGACGTCGTGAACCGGTTCGCAAAAGAGCTGGCCGACGCGATCGCCGCTGCCGTTGCCGAGAACCCTCAGGTGGAAGCCTGTCGCACGAAGGCGCGGGAGGCCGGTTTCGACATGCGCGTGACGCTCGAGGCGGTCGTGGGGTTCGTGAATCGGACCCGTGGAGGCGCAGTTACAAGGATCACGACGCCGACGCGCCTGTTGCCAGCGCGGCGATCCTTCGACCTGACTACCAACGATCGCCGGTTCCTCCGGTCGCTGCGCATCGGCGCAGACGAGGCGAAGGAAGCGGTCGAATAGCCATCGCTCTCGGTTCCGAGTTCCGGGTTCGAGTTCAACGTTCTGGGTTCAAGGGCCGGTGAAAGCCGGCCCTTGCCATGTTCGCGCTACGTACGCGCGTTCCCCGAGTTGGCTGCAGCTTGCGTGGCCTTCTTCACCGCGTCCGGGTCACCCAGGTAAAACTTCTGTAACGGTTCCAGGTCGTCGTTCAGCAGGTACACCAAGGGAATTCCCGTTGGAATGTTCAAGTCGACGATTTCCTGTTGGGAGACGTTATCCAGGTACTTCACCAGCGCGCGCAGGCTGTTACCATGTGCTGCGATGAGCACTTTCCGGCCTGCGCGGATAGCGGGCGCAATCGTCTCGTGCCAGTAAGGCAGAAACCGTGCGACCGTATCCTTCAGCGATTCGGTCAGAGGCAGTTCGTCGCGTTTCAGGCCGCCGTAACGCCGATCGCGCGAAGGGTGCCGCGGATCGTCCCTGGTGATCGGCGGCGGAGGGATGTCGTAGCTTCGCCGCCAGATCTTGACCTGCGCTTCTCCATGCTGCGCCGCGGTCTCCGCCTTGTTGAGCCCCTGCAAGGCTCCATAATGCCGCTCGTTCAAGCGCCACGAGCGGTGCACGGGAATCCACATGAGGTCCATCTCATCGAGCGCAATCCACAACGTGCGGATGGCGCGCTTGAGGACCGACGTGTAGGCGACATCGAACTCGAACTTCTCCGCTGCCATCAGCCGGCCGGCGTCCCGGGCCTCGGTACGGCCCTGCTCGCTGAGATCGACGTCAGTCCATCCCGTGAAGCGGTTTTCGCGGTTCCAGACGCTTTCACCGTGGCGAAGCAGAACGAGGCGGATCATCTGTCAGTTCGAGAGTCAGGCCAGCTGCCGGATCGCACCGCGACCGGCGTATCTGCCGCCCGAGCCCAGCTCTTCCTCGATGCGGAGCAGCTGGTTGTACTTGGCGGTGCGGTCACTGCGGCTGGCCGAGCCAGTCTTGATCTGCCCCGCCGATGCGCCAACCGCCAGGTCGGCGATCGTGCTGTCCTCGGTTTCCCCCGAGCGGTGGGAAATGACCGTCGCGTACCGGGCCTCGCGCGCAACCGCAATGGCGTCGAGGGTTTCCGATACAGTGCCGATCTGATTCAGTTTCACGAGCAACGCGTTGCCCACGCCTTCCGCGATCCCTTTCCGCAGGATTTCCGGATTGGTCACGAAAACGTCGTCGCCAACGAGCTGCACGCGATCCCCGAGCGCCTGCGTGAGCGCCTTCCACCCGTCCCAGTCGCCTTCCGCGATGCCGTCCTCGATTGAGACGATCGGATACTGCCGGACCCAGTCGGCGTACATCTCCACCATCTCGGCGGAGGCGCGAGTAGGCTCTTCGGACTTGCGGAACAGATACCGGCCGCTCTCCCAGAGTTCGCTTGCGGCGACGTCCAAGGCGAGATAGACGTCATGGCCCGCGCGCAGGCCGGCCTTGCCGATCGCGTTGACGACGATGTCGAGCGCTTCGCGGTTGGATTTCAGGTTCGGCGCGAACCCGCCCTCGTCGCCAACGCAGGTGGAATGCCCGGCCTTCTTGAGAATCGAGCGGAGCGCGTGGAAAATCTCGGTGCCCGCGCGCAGCGCCTCCGCGAAGGTCGGGAAGCCCACGGGCATCACCATGAATTCCTGCAGATCGACGCTGTTGTCGGCGTGCGCCCCGCCGTTGAGGATGTTCATCATCGGCACCGGCAGCAGGTAGGGTCCGTCCGCCGCCGGCGTTCCGCTCAATCGGGCCAGATAGACGTATAGGGGCTGTCGCGCCGCTGCCGCCGCCGCTTTCGCCGCCGCCATCGATACGCCGAGCAGCGCGTTGGCACCGAGGCGGCTCTTGGCAGGGGTACCGTCAAGCTCCAACAGCCGGCGGTCGATCGCGCGCTGAGCGAGCGGACGGGCGCGCAGCGCATCCGCAATTTCCCCATTGACGTGGGCGACGGCGATTCGGACGCCCTTCCCAAGGTAGCGCCTCGTGTCGCCATCGCGGAGCTCCAGCGCTTCGCGTTCCCCGGTCGACGCCCCGGACGGCACCGCCGCCCGGCCGAACGCGTCGCCCGCCCAGAGATCGACTTCGACGGTGGGATTGCCGCGTGAATCCAGAATTTCACGACCGTGGATGCGGGTGATGTTCATAAGAACATGTAGGTCAACGGTTAAAGGTCAAATCGTACCTTTGACCACCCTTGACGCTTGACCTTTGCCCCTCTTCACGTCTGCGCGGGCCCGCTGCGATCGGCATCCGCTTCGGCGCGGAGCGCTTCTTCGCTAATCGGACCAATCAAGGGCTCGTCTCTCGCCGTCACCACGACGACGCCCCCTTCGCTGACAGTATGCCGGCGCCGGTCTTCGTCGAAGTCGTAACCGATGAGCGCGCCGCGCGGGATGAGCACCTCGCGGTCGACGATCGCGCGTCGGATGCGCGCATGGCGGCCGACGCGTACGCCTGGCATCAGAATCGACTGCTCAATCTCGCAGAAGCTGTGGACGCGGACGCTGGGGCACAGGATGCTCCCTGTAATACGGCTGCCAGAGACGATGCACCCACTCGAAATGATGGAATCGAGCGCCTGGCCGCATCGCCGACCCTGTTCCGCGAACACAAACTTGGCGGGGGGCGCCTGCGGCAGGTACGTCCGCAGCGGCCACTCCGGGTCGTACAGATTGAACTCGGGGTTCACCTGGCACAGGTCCATGTTGGCCTCGAAATACGCATCGAGTGTGCCGATATCGCGCCAGTACTTGGCCGCCTTCTTGTTCTCGTCGTAGAACCGGTAGCAGAACACCGGCGCATCCTGAATCAGCGACGGGATGATGTCGCGGCCGAAGTCGTGCTGGCTCTCCGGACATGCGGCGTCCTCCTCCAGCGCCCGCACCAGGACGTCGGTGCGAAAGATGTAAACACCCATCGAGCCGAGCGTGACGTCAGGAGACCCTGGCGCCGGCGCGGGATTCAGCGGCTTCTCCTGGAAGCCGATGACCCGGTCGTTCTCGTCGATCGATACGATCCCGAACCGGCTTCCATCCGCGAGGGGAACCTCGAGGCTCGCGAGCGTAACGTCGGCATGTCGCTCGAGGTGAAACCGCAGCATCTTCGAATAATCCATCTTGTACACGTGGTCGCCCGAGAGCACGACCACGTGGCTCGGCGTTTCGTCTGCGATGGAGTAGAGATTCTGAAACACGGCATCGGCGGTGCCCAAGTACCAGTGCTCGCCGACGCGTTTCTGCGGTGGGAGAATCTCGATGAACTCTCCCAACTCTTCCGACACCACGTTCCAGCCCATCCGGATGTGGCGGTTGAGTGAGAGCGACTTGTACTGCGTCGCGATGAAGATGTGCCGCAGCCCCGAGTTGATGCAATTGCTCAGCGTGAAATCGATGATGCGGTACGGACCGCCGAAGTAGACCGCGGGCTTGGCTCTCTCTTTGGTCAGCGGATAAAGGCGCTCACCGGCGCCGCCCGCGAGAAGAATGACGAGGATGTCGTCGAGGTCCATGGTGAGGTCCCGGTGCCGGCCCCGCGGCGGGGGAGGAACTGCGATGATAGCACGCGCCCCCACGCCGCTCGGGCCGCGGAAGCGCGAGATCCTTTGCATCTTCCGCTTGTGTTCGCGGTTTGACTTGACCTTGGTTCGTGTCTATGATCGGTCGATTCGGGATCGGTCGATTCAGATTCGTGGGGGGCTCCCTTTTGGGGACCGCTAGTGGACCGTTCGGACTGATTGAGTACCACGTACAACAAGCCTCGGAGCGAGATCTGCGGGCCGCAACAACGCGGGGTCTCCGCCGCGCACGCCTGCGTGGTGGGGTGCGAGCGGAGCGGCCCGGTAATCGTTTCGAGGAGGCACACCAGTAATTCCGGGAGAGGCATGATGCGTATTCGTTGGGTTCTTACAGTGGCCGTCGCGGTCGCCGCGCTTGCCGGCGCGTCGGCGGTAGTCGTTGCGCAGAAGGTCGATAGACAGACTCGCCGCGAGCAGGAGCGTCGCAGTCAGCAGGAGCAGCGCGACCTCCAGGCGCTCGTCCAGATGGTCGACGCCGTAACTGCGGGGAAACAGCCGGCGCCCGCCGACATCGGCCTTCGATGGGAAGGCAATCACTTCCTCAAGAGCACGGACCAGTTGACCTACATCCCGTTCACCGTCGCGATTGATGCCACGAAGCTCGCCGCACCAGGCACCGCGCTCTACGTGCGCGTCGTCAACAAGCCTGCGGCCGCCACGCCCGCGCCGGCCGCGGAACAGGGCAACCGCGGCAGGGACCAGAAGTCCGCGCCCGTGGTGTATCCGTGGGATAACGTCTACTTCGTCGACGTGCCCCCCGATGGCAAGGTCTCGCGCGCGATTGCGGTCAAGCCGGGCGAATACGAGGTATTGGTCGCCGTCAAGGAAAAGAGCCCGCGGGAGCCCCAGCGGAATCAGCTGCCCGCCAAGGCCGGGTTACTGCGGCGCGATCTCACGGTGCCTGACTTCAACGGCCCCGAGCTCAGTATCAGCTCCGTGTTCATCGGCGCCGTCGAGCAGCAGCTCGCACCGCTGACGACCGAGCAGCAGCAGGAAAACCCGTACACGTTCGGCAACATGCGCGTCGTGCCTTCGACCGATTTCAAGTTGAAGAAAAGCGGCGAGCTGCAAGTGTTGTTTTGGATCTACGGCACCCAGCAGGCCAGCGGCAAACCGGATGTGCAGATTGACTTCAACTTCCACCTGAAGACGGCGGACGGCGAGAAGTACTTCAACAAGACGGCGCCGCAGTTGCTGAACGCATCTACGCTGCCGCCCCAGTTCGACGTCGCGGCGGGTCACCAGCTGCCGGGCAGTCTCATCGTGCCGCTCGTGAGTTTTCCGGTCGGTGACTATCGGCTCGAAATGAAACTCACCGACAAGGTTTCCGGCAAGACGCTGACGTACAACGCCAGCTTCACCGTCGAGGCCTGATCGGCAGGGAGAAGTGCTGCAATGGCGCGGTACACGGCCGCGCGTGCCGGCGCGCGCGAATGGGTCGGTCTCCGAATCGCGCCGATCCGGACCGGCGTGCCACGGAACTGAGGCGAGTAGTGAGTTAGCGCCCTCGTAGCCTCATTACGAGCCGCTCGAATCGCCCCATGACGGCGTCCCATCGGTGGTGCTGGCGGATGTACTGGCGGCCGTTCTCGCCCAGCCGTTCCCGCAGCCGCGCGTTCGTCATCAGCAACCGGAGCGCCTCGACGAATTCTTCGCGGGTCGCGTAA
>JACPPO010000136.1 GCA_016190945.1 Acidobacteriota bacterium
CCTCCAGCGTATGCAGATCGTCGAGGCGCTTGAGGAACAGCAGGTAGGTGATCTGCTCGATGACTTCGAGGGGATTCGAGATGCCGCCGGACCAGAAGGCATCCCAGATACGGTCGATCTGGTTGCGTAGGTCGCCAGTGAGCATGTTGTTCTCGTTTAGTACGACAGATGGGCCGATCCATTGAAATCCGCGCGAGCCAGTCTCTGCACTCGATCACGATTAGTATTGAGTCGCCTGCGCAAAGTCAATTTGGCATTCAGCGTTTGCGCAGCCAATAGCCGCCGCCCGCGAGCACGGTCGCCATGGCCCAGAACGCCGGCGCGATGCCGAGCGCCGCGCCGAGCGCGCCGAACAGCAGCGGTATGCCGGCCTGGCTGAAGTTCAAGAGTAGCGTGCGCACGCCGATCGCCTCAGCGCCGCGGCCGGGCGGGGCGTGCGCATAAAGCAGCGACATGAGGATCGGCTGCGTGCCGCCGAGACCGACGCCGAGCATGAACGCAAATGCGATCAGCACGGGCACGGTGGTCACCAGTGGAAACACGAAGAAGCCCGCGCCGGTGGCCATCATCGCGATGATGAGCAGGCGCCATTCGCTTACGCGGTGCGCAAACAGCGGCAGCGCGAGGCGCACGATGAAGATGGCCGCGCCGAAAGCGCCCAGGATGAGGCCAATTTTCGAGGCTGACAGGCCGATCTGCGAGCCATAAATCGGCACGACGAAAGTGAACAGATCCCACGCCATCGACAACGTGCCGCTGACGAAGAAAACGCGCTGCATGCCGCGGTCGCGCCACAGATCCGCCATGCGGCGTTCCTTGCCGGGCGCGTCCGCGTGTTTGTGGTGCTTGACCTCGAGCCGCTTGAGCAGCAGCACGGCGAGCGCCAGCGACGCGCTCCCCGCGAGCAGCAGGAAGGTCTGCCGGTGCCCGATCCAGTCGATCGCGAAGCCGGTCAGCATCGGGCCAAGGAAGTTGGACGTTGAAAACGTGAGCGCGAGCACGCTGAAGTTGCGGACGCGGTCTTCCGGCGCGCCGCTCGAGCCCACCGCGTGGTTGACCGCCATGTGATACAGCATGAAACCCGCGCCCACGAGCGGGCTTGCGATGAACAGCACTTCGATCC